>JBCBIN010000297.1:0-5222 GCA_038524555.1 Cyanobacteria bacterium J06623_7
AAATATATTATTTAATGTTAGAAAACATAGTTGATTATTTTACCGATGCCGGAGTTGAGGTTTATCTGATTCTCCTGGTTTTAGTGGTTCTTGAAGCGGTTTTATCTGCCGATAATGCCATTGCCCTAGCGGCGATCGCCAAAAGCGTTAAAGATCCCAAAGCTCAGCAGCAAGCCCTAAATATTGGTTTGGTCGGGGCATATATTTTGCGGATTGCGCTAATTTTTGCGGCAACCTGGGTGATTAGATATTGGCAATTCGAGCTATTGGGGGCAATGTATTTACTATGGTTGGTCTTTAATTATTTTTTTGCTAGCGACGATGACGAAGAAGAAGAGAGAACCCTAGGGTTTGAGTCTGTCTGGCAAATAATTCCCACCATTGCTATTACCGACCTGGCTTTTTCTCTAGATAGCGTGACTTCAGCGATCGCCATTACCGAAGATACCTGGTTAATTGTGGCAGGAGGAACTATCGGCATTGTGATTTTGCGCTTTTTGGCGGGTCTATTTATTCGCTGGCTACAGGAATATACCTATCTCGAAGATGCTGGCTTCATTACCGTTGGCTTTGTCGGTTTGCGCCTATTGCTGAAAGTCTGGCTGCCGGATTATTTGATTCCCGAATGGGTGACAATTGCTGTAGTAGCAGTGTTTTTTACCTGGGGGTTCTCAAAGAAAGAACCGCTAGAGTCCGATGGTCAGGGATGAAGTTGCTCGACACTCTTGCGGATTAAAAGATTAATTAGCGATCGCTTGACCTGCCAACCAAGAGGTAGTCCAAGCGCTTTGAAAGTTGAACCCTCCGGTTACGCCGTCTATGTCTAATATTTCTCCCGCGAAGTAGAGTCCCGGACATTTTTTACTTTCCATAGTTTTGAAGTTAACTTCTTTGAGACTAACCCCGCCACAGGTAACAAACTCGTCTTTAAATACTCCTTTGCCTTTAATTTCATATTGCCCCCGCACAATTTCTGCCACTAGCTTGTTGAGCTCTTTTTTGCCGATTTCCGACCATACCTTGTCGATTTTGATGTCGCTGTAGTCAATCAACCGCTGCCACAGGCGTTTGGGCAATTCTACCGGGCAGTAGTTAATAATTTTTTTCTGAGTATGGGTTTGCTTTACTTGAGACAGTATCTGCTTTAGTTCTTCCTCGTTGTATTCTGGCAGCCAGTTAATCTGTAGGGGCGAATTGTACTTTAAATCGAATAAAGTTCTAGCTCCCCAGGCCGATAACTTTAATACTGCTGGTCCACTCAGACCCCAATGGGTAATTAACAGAGCGCCGGTTTGCTCGAGCTTATTCTTCCCCTTACCCAGCTTGACTCGAGCATTGTTAACGCTAACCCCAGCTAAGCCTTGGAGACGAGAATCTTGCAGGTTAAAGGTAAATAAAGAAGGTACAGAAGACTCAATCTTATGCCCTAAGTTTCTTGCCCAACGGTATCCGAGAGGATTGCTGCCGGTGGCGATTAACAGGCGATCACATGTTAAAATTCGTTCGTTTTTTAATTCAACTTGAAAATAGCTTTTATCTACCTCAGAATATTGCTTGACTGTTTTTACCCCCACTCCCGTCCTTAACTCGACTCCGGCTCGATCTGCTGTCTGCATCAAGCAATTAACAATGGTAGATGAGCTATCGGTAATGGGAAACATCCGCCCATCAGCTTCGGTTTTGAGCTTAACCCCACGAGATTCATACCACTGCACCGTATCTCTGGGCTGGAAACGAGAAAAAGCACCCCGCAAAGCTCTGCCTCCCCGAGGATAATTTTCGACTAGGCGATCGGGTTCAAAACAGTGATGGGTAACATTACACCTGCCGCCACCGGAGATGCGTACTTTTGCCAGAGGCTTACTTCCGGCTTCAACCAAAATTACTCGGAGACTGGGGTTGGCAGTAGCACAAGCGATCGCCCCAAAAAAACCCGCAGCACCACCACCGATTACGATTACGTTCAAGTTGTTTTATGTAGTTTGTAGTTAGTTCTTGAATGATTGCAGCTTAGTTATCCCATATCACATCCTATTTGCCTGAGAGTGAGAAGACACTAACTGCAGTTTAGTATCTTTTGGTTTTGAGAATACCCCAGGTCAGACCAGAAATAATTGCCGTAATCAGCATGATAGAAATTATGCCGCCCGATATAAAGGTAATTAGACCAATTCCTCTCAATACATATAGACAGGCAAAACCAATAAAAGAAAAAAAGAAGATCTTCAGCAGCATGGCTTATGATTTCGGCGATGAAATTCAACCATCATCATAGATTTTCTCCTCAAATATCGCAATTTCCCGGGATTAGCTGAGGTGGTCGATAAACGATCGGCTCTCTCTCTGTTAGGGAATGCTGGGAGTATTTTTGTGGTTTGACTCGTACTATTCCCCATTTTCCAACTGCGCTCGCTTTTGTTTGCTGCTTCTATCGACCTTCAGGTTTTCTATCTCGGCGCGAATCAATTAATTCAGCCATTTCAGCTCTTTGTTCTAACGTCAAAATTTCTCTGATTTCTAACATAGTTGCAAAGCGATTATTACCCAATTGCTGATGTAAATTTTGCGTTTCCTGGTGTCGTGCACGTATTTCCTCCGTCGTTGCCTCACTTGCCAAAAGCGATCGCATTTCTTGTCGTTGAGCTTGTAACTGCTCTCGCAAACCTTCCATCGCAGTTCGAGATCGTTCTTTAATAGTTTCGATTTGCTGTGACTGTTCGGCAGTTAGATCTAATTGCTGCAACAAACGTTCCATTTTGGCCCCGAGATCGCCTTTTTTGCCTCTTCTAGCTATTGTTGTAGGATTTCTCATTTCTATGCCCCAATCTTGATTTTGATCAATTTGCTTTAGTTCCGCAGCGTTGATGCTTGTAGGTAGAGTTAATAACGCCGCAACAGTTAGAGTTAAAGTCTTCCAGTTCATTAGATATAAATCCTCGTTTCTGATTGAATTTTGCTTACTATCAGCTTAATAAACGGAGTTGCCGATCACCTCGATCCAAACTCCCAAATCTAACTGGTACTTTGGGACTATTGCCACAGCGACCTGAAATAGCTAAATTAAAAATTTCGTTTAGTATGTCAATGAGTAATACATGGCTCAAACATCCATTTCGTCTACTGCTGTATCTTGAATGGGTGCTCTTAGGAATTGCTCTGTTGGGTGCCGTGAGTTTTCTGATTCCTCATCCTCACCCCCGACATCACGTTATTTCTCATTCCCTAGAGTCGAACATCACGGGAATCGTCTGTATTGCCATCTTGGGATTGATGGGTCTGCGACTGCCAAAAAATACTCGATTCTTGCCGCAGCTTTATATTTTAGGCGGATTTATTCTAAGCTGGTTGGCGATCGCCCTAATTAACCGAGGTGAAAGGATTTTTCCCGCTTTATTATTGATTGTTGTCATTCGTGCCTGTTTGCTGTTTGACTGGTTTTCCCGAGTAATAATTGCTGGGTTGGCGTTTGCTTCGCTGATAACGCTACAAGTTATGGAATTATCGCGAGTAAAATTATTTGGTGTACCTATAGGTAGACCTTTACCCCCTGTTTTACGTCGTTTACCCCCCGAAGAGTTTCGGCGCGTTTGGTTTGGATGGGTATTTAATTCGGCTTTATTGTTTGCTTTTGTCCTGGCTTTTGTCCTGCTATTAGTGAGTGCGGTATTGGCAGAAAACAATAGTAAAAAAAAGTTAGCAGCAGCTCATCAGCGTTTGCGAGAATATGCCCTGCAAATTGAAGATCGAGCTACGCTAGAGGAAAGGAACCGCATTGCTAGGGAAATACATGATTCTGTCGGTCATTATCTAACCGCCCAAAGTATTCAGTTAGAAAATACGGCGTTGTATATGACCAATGATTCGACTAAAGCCAACGTTCACCTAGCCAAAGCCAGACACTTAGGCCGAGAAGCCTTAAGCAACATTCGCACTTCCGTTGCTACCCTGAGACATAGTTCCCAGCCCAAAATATCGATCGCCCAGCTAATCAGCGATTTTAAATCCCATACCGCCATAAAAGTAGCCGATCGCCTCAACTTAGCTTCCCCTTTACCTAAAGAGATTAACATCACTCTATTTCGCATTATCCAAGAGGCGTTGACCAACGTTACCAAACACAGTCAAGCTGAGGGAGTAACCGTACACTTAGAATCAATAGAGCAACAGATTATCCTATTTATCGAAGATGATGGTGTTGGTTTCGACCCTGAACTAAATACGACTGGCTTTGGTTTACAGAGTATGTCAGAACGTATATCTGCACTCGACGGCAAATTCATTATTCGCAGTCAACGCGATCAAGGAACTCAAATCAAGATCATAATTCCTCTCTCCTCATAGTTATTAGCTTGTTTATATTATGATTCGTCTTTTGTTGGTCGATGACCAAAGTATCATTCGCGAAGGCTTATCAAGCTTATTAGCCACACAGCCAGATTTGGAAATTATCGGTGAGGCGGCTAACGGTGAAGAGGCAATTCAGCAATCTCTCACTCTCTCTCCTGATGTCGTCTTGATGGACATTCGGATGCCAGTCATGGATGGTGTTGCTGCAATTCGTTTACTCAAAGAGCGATCGCCCGAAATTAAAATTTTAGTTCTTACTACCTTCGATGACGACCTTTATGTCGCCCAGGCAATGACCTATGGTGCAGATGGATATTTACTTAAGGATACTCCTTCTCAAGAGTTGGCAAGGGCAATTCGTGCGGTCAAACAAGGCTACACACAAATGGGGCCAGGTTTATTTCCTAAAGCTTTGACTAATCTCCCTAATTCCAGCTCCGAAACCGCTGTGCAATCAGACCTGCCTCAATTAACTGAGTTGACTAATAGAGAGCAAGAAGTACTTCAGCTTATAGCTACAGGACACAGTAACAAAGAAATTGCAGCACAACTGTATATTACCGAGCGCACTGTCAAAAATCACGTTAACAGCATCCTGCGGACTCTTAATTTACGCGATCGCACTCAAGCTGCTATCTTTGCTAACCAACATCGTCAATAAATTGGATGACAACCCACAAAAAGCTTTATAAATGTCAACATTTCTTGAGGGCAGCGCCGAAAATTAACTCTTCTTTACTAAGTAATAGTTTGGAAGCCTGAAAAATCTGTCTATTGCCTAAGTTACTCGTTAAGACGATGACCATTCGGGTACATCTGCCGGTCTCAATCGGTATTCATACTCGATTGAAATTGTCTTTGCTACTGATTAATCT
>JBCBIN010000298.1:0-5221 GCA_038524555.1 Cyanobacteria bacterium J06623_7
TTATTTGATCGCTTGCCTCACAATGGCAGTAATCCGAAGATAAACGCGATCGAATAAGATTTTGGGACGGAGAATAATTTTAAATAGCAGCCAAAGAGAGTGTAATTCCCCCGGTGAATTTTTTCTAATCCATTGTCCGGGACGACAGTACAGTAAAGCAATTAGTTTTCTTTCTTGTTTTAAAGGTAGAGGATTAAAGTCCAGACAAAGGTGATAAAAGTCTTGCTCCTGGCGAACCGCCTTAATTTTGCCAATCAGGTTAATTTTTTCTTCTAAAATTGTTATTCCTACCGTAGTGTCAATGTCGATATTGCCCACGGCAGCTTGAGTTAGAGAAATTTCTGCGCCTGCTTCCGAGATACAGTTAGTTATGCCCCAATAGGTAGCGATCTTATTGGCTGGGGTTTTCAACTGTAGTTTGACCGTTCGTCTAAGCTTAAACCACTCGTAGGTATTAGTTTTAGGCACGTCGAACAAAATTAATAGCGCCGCACCAATAGTGAGTAAATTATAGCCACTCCAGAGCCAGCCTAGGCTCAAACCCTGCATGGTTTCGTTCATTTCTGGGGTATCTGCCATCGCCGCAACGATACAGGCATAAAGATTCGACCAGAGACTTAAGGCAGTTAGGGTAAATAGAATCAATAGGGGTAGCGCCAGTCGCCAATTGAAAGAAAAGCGATCACGTTGGGTTCCCTTGGGAGTAACATCAAAACCTCTGGCAAAGGGTCTGACCATGGCTTGAATTACGGTAACCGCCTGGGGAAAAGCCAAGACTAAACCATAGATACCCGAAAGAATTGCCGAGCGCGAACGATAGTTGAGCCAAGAAAAAACCGTCAGGCGGGTGAGATAGTAGGGCAAGAAGAAGAACAAAAATTCATCGGTGGTGGCACGAATGGGAATAATGTCGAACAGGGCATAACCCAGGGGCATCAGCAGAAAAAAGGCGCTAGAGAGACTGGCAAACCAGTGTAGCAGTCCTTCCAAGTGAGCCAAACGCTGAATTAGACTCAAGCCAGAAATTGTCAGGGGATTAGAGTCAATGAAAAACGCCTGTAATGTTCCCCTCGCCCAGCGCAATCTTTGCTTAACGTGATCGGCAATATTTTCCGCTGCTAGCCCCGCACTCAATTTTTCATCGATATAGGCGAGATGATAACCCCGGGCTGAAAGACGAATCCCCGTAAAGTAGTCTTCACTTAGGGAGTCGGTAACAAAGCCGCCGATAGATTCTAATGCCTCACGCCGCATGACAAAAGAGGTTCCCGCACATACGACGCTGCCAGCAGCATCCTTAATTGGCTGGAGGTGTCGGTAAAATACTTCTTCTTCTGGAGTTAAAACGTCTTCTAGACCCAAATTGCGAGCAATGGGATCGACGTTATAGAAATTTTGGGGAGTCTGGACTAAAGCCAGCTGTTCCTGCTGAAAAAAGCCGAGGGTACGCTGAAGAAAGTTGCGCGTCGGTACAAAATCCGCATCAAAAACGGCGATAAACTCCCCGTTAGTGAGAGGCAAAGCATGGTTAATATTACCTGCCTTAGCATTGTCGTTATGGGGACGAGTTATGTATTTACAGCCTAGCTCTTGGGCTAACTTGGCGACAGTATCTCTGCGGGTATCGTCTAGGATATAGACAGTTTTGGGTTCGTAGGCGATCGCCTGACAGCCAATTACGGTACGCCGCAGGATAAATTCTGGCTCATCATAGGTAGGAATAAAGATATCCACCGTGGGCTGAAAAATTCCTCTGACTACGGGCAGCGCCAGTAAATCTCGCTCCCGACTGTTATCTTTAACCCGAACCATCAACAGCAATTGCAGACTGCTATTAAACAGCATCAAGATCTCTAACAGAAATAAGGCAATGCTAAAAGTTCCGTCGAGGGGGTTGCTCAGATTTAAAGTAGAAAGAGATCGCCACTGTACATAGCGGAGGGTCAAAATTAATAAAATAGCGACGACAATAAACCGCGACCATCGCTGGGGTTGGGGAGAAATTTTGGTAATTACCAGTACCAGGACAAAAATAATCATCGCTGGCAGCAGTAAAAACCGACTCATGACCATGGGTGCCTCAACCCACATTGGCGGCTGTTCTTGCAGCAAATTGAGATAGCTAAAAATATTACCAATCGTTGCCCAACCCGATGCCCAAAGAATACTAATCCCGGCGGCAACGACGACTATACCGACTAAAAATATCGTCGCTAATGGGGGATAGAGCTTGGTCGCTGGAGTTTTAGCGTCAGTCATGACTAGAGTATTGCGAGGGAAGCTTCTCCTTTGTGACTTAAATAAACTTAATTGTCACTAGAGGCAAATTGATTTCCCTATCTCTGTGGCTGCTGTAAGAGCTACTTCAAATAGACCAAAGTAACCCCGGCACCACCTTCTTTTTGCGATGCTAGCTCGTATTTTTCTACCTGAGAATGTTGCTTGAGATATTCATGGACACCTTGGCGTAAACGTCCCGTTCCCTTACCGTGAATAATCCAAAGTACTCCCGACTCTATGGCTTTGGCGATCGCATTATTAATTTCCATTTCCGCATCATCTACCCTTCTACCGCGAATATCGAGGGTATTTCTCGAAGTTCTTACCAACACCGCTGTCTTTTTACGCTGAGCTGACGATAAAGATTTTTTCTTCGTGGCTTTGGGTTTGGTATCGGCTTTTTGTCCGCTCAGAGATTCAATTTCTACCATCCCCACGTTCATTTTCATGATGCCAAAGCGCACCGTTAGCTGTTCTGTCTCTTCGTCGATACTCAATACTTCGGCGGTTTGTTTGAGACGGGGAATCCTAATCTTCTCGCCTACCTTAGGTTTATAGCTAGGCTTAGTCGGCTTGGGAGTTTGGGTTTTAGCTAACTCTTTAGTGTTAATTAGATCTAATGCCTCGGTTGCTTCTTGGGCTTTCTGCATCGTCTGGCTGCCCTTTTGCAATTTACGAATTACGCTAGCAACTTCTTTTTTCGCTTGGGCGATCGCATCCTGTACTGCCTGTTCCTGATAAGCTTTAAGGGACTGTTCTCGTTCTTCTAATAAAGTAGCTTTTTCCGATACCTCTGAATAAAAGCGCTCGGTTTGTTCGAGCAGTTCTCCAGCCTTATTGGCTTTTTCTTCTTGTTCTCTTCGTTGCTGTTCGAGGGCGGCAATTACTTCGTTGACATCTTCGGATGTCCCCGTACCCACTAGGGACTGAGCTTGTTCGATAATTTCTGCATCTAAACCCAGACGTTGAGCGATGGTTAGGGCATTAGAGCGCCCGGGAATCCCCCACAGCAGTCTATAGGTAGGCTGGAGAGTACTATCATCAAATTCTACCGAGGCGTTTTCAAATCGGGCATCCTGATATTTGAGCGCCTTGAGTTCTCCATAGTGAGTGGTGGCAATCGTTAATAAACTCTGTTCGGCTAAATGTTTTAATAAAGCGATCGCCAGGGCGCTTCCTTCGGCGGGATCTGTACCGGCACCAACTTCATCTAACAGCACTAAAGAATTATGGCTATTATCCTGTAAGGCGGCAATAATTCGGCTAATCCGGCGGATATGTCCCGAAAAAGTCGAAAGACTCTGCTGCAGAGATTGTTCGTCACCAATATCGGCTAATACTACGTCAAACCAGGGTAATTCTACCGGCACTTGGGCAGGAATAAACATGCCCGCTTTGGCCATTAGGGCTGCTAGTCCCATGGTTTTTAAGGTCACGGTTTTTCCTCCCGTGTTGGGCCCCGTAATCGCTACCACCTTAGTTTCGGGCTTAACCGTCACGTCAATGGGGACGACCTCAGTTCCTTCTTCATGTCGCTGTTGCCACACTAGGAGTGGATGCCGCAGACGACGTAGGGTAGTAGTTTCTTGCTCTGGATCGATAAATCGCGGGGGGTTTGCCTCTAACCAGAGACTATAACGCGCCCTCGCCGTAGCTAAGTCTAGAACCGTGGCGGCAATTAAAACCCGTTCTAAGTCTTCTTGCACCGCCGCAACTTGCTCAGATAGCCCCTTGAGAATTATCTCTTCTTCTCGTTTTTCCTGCTTTTCCTTTTGCCTTAGCTGATTGCCCAGGTGAATGATGACGTTTGGCTCAATATAGTAAGTCGAACCGGTACTAGAAACGTCGTGAACAATACCCTTAATTGTCTCTTTGCTGGCGGGTTTCACCGGAAGCACAAAGCGATCGCTCCTTTGGGTAATTACCGCTTCCTGAATCGCTGTTGGGTTGCGCTGCATAATCCCCTGCAAGACTTTGTAAATCCGACTCCGTAGGTTTTTGATCTCACTACGAATACCGGCTAACTTGGGATTAGCGCGATCAGTTACGTCACCGCGATCGTCGATACAGTGGTGTATTTCCTTTTCAATCTCAGGATAGGTGCGAATGTCTTCAATTAACTCAGCCAAGCTAACCAATTCTTCGCTTTTAGCATCAATTAGACGACGCAGATAGCGCATTCCTGCCAATGTCGTCGCAATATCTAATAGTTCTTTGGTCGATAAAATCCCGCCAATGCCCGAACGCTCTAGAGCCGCACCAACATCCTTAATACCCTTAAAGCTCCAGCCGGAATCCAACTCCTGTTCGAGATTATATATTTCCTTTGTCTGAGCCAAGAGCCTCTCGCTTTCCCCCTGGGTATCGGGCAATCTTAGCTGACGCGCCGCCACTACACCTAACTTAGTTACTGCAAAGGTCGATAAATTTTGGCACAAACGTTGCCATTCTAATAAGTCTAAAGTTTCGGTGATAATCACGGTAGTCTGATCGGCTTTTAGTTAATTATGTACTTAATTATGGGCAGACTAAAACGAAATATGTCATCAGGTTACGCTATATTAAGAATACTTGACACCAGCAAACCCTGCAACAAGGAGATTACCCAAAATGGAAAAGAAAGAAGGCAAGTTTGGCTTTACTAAATACGCAGAGATTTGGAACGGTCGTCTAGCTATGATCGGCTTTGTAGCGGCAATTGTTTTGGACATGAACACCGGACATGGAGTGCTCAAACAGTTTGGTCTACTACAGTTTTTAAGATAGTTGACAATAGTTTATTTTGAGAAAAATACTATATTTTTCCCTTTGAGAAATTCCGTTTCTTAAGGGGTTTTATTTATGCTGATTTTAGTTAAATACAGTTTTTAATAAATTGATTAGAAGAATATCTCGTCCTGACTGCCTGACACAAGTACCCGAAAGATAGACAGAGAGAGAT
>JBCBIN010000299.1:0-5211 GCA_038524555.1 Cyanobacteria bacterium J06623_7
TCAATACGCACTACCCTTTTTGCTTAAGCAGTCTCAGCGAATTATTTGCGTTTCCGAATTTACTAAGCAAGATGTAATTCAAACTTATGGCATAAGTTCCGACTTAATTGACGTGGTGTACAACGGTTATGATCGCGATTTATTCTCTCCCCAAAGCAATCCGGCAATTCTCCAAAAGTATAGCCTGGATAAATATTTTCTCTATGTAGGAGACATGCGCTTTTATAAAAATTTGGGTCGCTGTCTCGTCGCTTTTGATCGCCTACCGTCACAAGAGCTAAAATTTGTGGTTACGGGCAAAAAAGACGATTTTTTCTATCCCGAAATCGAGCGTCAGGTGAGTAAACTAGCTGCTAAAGAGCGAATTATCTTTCTCGACTATGTGCCCTCTGAAGATTTACCCGCACTATATTCCATGGCACAGTCTTTAGTCTTTGCCTCACTCTATGAAGGCTTTGGACTACCGATTCTCGAAGCCATGGCTTGTGGGTGTCCCGTAATTACCTCCAAGGTTACTTCGATTCCTGAAGTGGGGGGAGACTGTGTACTGTATGTCGATCCCGAGGATGTCGATAGTATTGCCCAGGCAATGAGTCAAATTTTAAATGACGAGGAATTGAGAGCTAATCTGATTCAGTCAGGATTAGCCAGGGTTGAGCTATTTAGCTGGGATAGAACCGCACGAGAACTGCTAGAGGTATTGGCAACATGTTTGCCGGAGATTTTATAGTCGTTTTAGTTAACGTCAGTTCAGGAGCGGAAAAATTATCCCCAGGATAGCCATCCACTATCAGCCATTGGTGACAACTATAAGCTCGAAAACCAAAAACTTGCATTCAAGACAATACTTGTGTACTAATGTATTCGTCACCGACGCTTCGAAACAAGAGATAGCTAGATTGCAAAATTTTAGGTTATGTCTTATTGATTAAAGAAACGATTTGGTGAATAAAGGCCTCATGATCGACTACTGGTTTAGAAATATAGCCATCGGCACCGCTTTGTTTGAGAAAATTCTCGCGATCGCCTTCCATCGCGTGAGCGGTTACCAAAATTATTGGTAAACTGGCAGTCTTAGCATCGGCTTTGAGCATCTGCGTAATTTTTATCCCATCGACTGGTTTACCCTGATAAGAACTATTAGCCAGAGCGACATCCATCAGAACGGCGTCTATTTCGCCAGATTGAGCATATTGCAAGACTTCCTCGACAATTTCCGTACCTTTGACTTGCAAACCGCCTCTTTTTGTTAGTATTTTGGAAAAAACCCGCAAATTGATGGGATCATCTTCTACAATCAAAACCGTTGTCATGGATGTTACTCAGAAAGTTTTGTTGAATTAGGGATTGAGGTTAAAAATAGCGAGAAGAAAAACTATTTGAATTAAATTAGCTTTTGTTTATTGTGGCTCAAAAAATTAAGATCGCAAAGCCAAAGTAACTATTGTTAAAAACGGCGGTTTAAACTCGATCACGCTATATTTTTATATCTTTCTACTCTTTTTTTATCCAATTTTTTGGCATATTCCCGTAAACCCTGGAGACTTTTGAATGGCACAGCAGCTTAACTTATTAGGAAACGGTCAAATTATTCCCACTCCCTTGCATCAGGAGATGGAACGGTCATATTTGGAATATGCCATGAGCGTAATTGTAGGTCGAGCTTTGCCCGATGTGCGCGATGGCTTAAAACCAGTGCATCGGCGTATTCTCTATGCCATGTATGAGCTGGGACTGACTCCCGATCGCCCATATCGTAAGTGTGCCCGGGTTGTGGGAGATGTCTTGGGTAAATATCATCCCCATGGCGACCAGTCGGTCTACGATGCTTTGGTGCGTTTGGTGCAAAGCTTTTCCACCCGCTATCCCTTGCTAGATGGTCACGGTAACTTTGGTTCGGTAGATAACGACCCGCCAGCAGCAATGCGCTATACAGAAACCCGCCTAGCACCGGTGGCTCATGAAGCAATGTTGACAGAGATTGGCGAAGCAACGGTTAACTTTAGCGATAATTTTGATAGTTCGCAAACCGAACCGGTGGTTTTACCCGTACAGCTACCGATATTATTGCTCAATGGCTGTTCGGGAATTGCCGTGGGGATGGCTACTAATATTCCCCCTCATAATCTGGGTGAGGTAGTGGATGGTCTAATTGCCTTAATTGATCGCCCCAATCTCTCTGATGAAAAGCTGTGGTCATTAGTTCCCGGGCCAGACTTTCCCACGGGGGGCGAAATAGTCGAGGTTAAAGGGATTGAGGATGCCTATCGTACCGGACGAGGCATTATTAAAATGCGTGGCATTGCCCAAATTGAGAAGATTGCTACGGGTAAGAAGCGACGGCGGGAAAAGAAGGCGCTGGTAATTACCGAACTACCCTATCAGGTCAATAAGGCTGGGTGGATTGAAAAAGTTGCCGCTCTGGTTAACCTGGGCAAGATTGAAGGCATTTCCGATATTCGCGATGAAAGCGATCGCAGCGGCATGCGGGTGGTAATTGAACTCAAAAAAGATAGTACCCCCCAGAAGGTCTTGCACCAACTCTATCGCCAGACAGCACTACAGAGCAATTTTGGCACAATTATGCTGGCTCTAGTGGATAATAAGCCAGTTCAGCTACCCTTACGCAATGTTTTAGAAGAATTTCTCAAATTCCGCGAAGATACTCTTAGAAGGCAATACGGACACGAGCTAGAACAGGCCAATCAAAGACTGCATTTAGTAGAAGGTTTGTTACTGGCGCTCAACGATATTGATGCGGTCATTGAAATCCTCCGTCACGCTCCTGACGGCACGACGGCGAAGATTAGTCTTCAGGATGAGCTAGGTTTTTCCCCCACTCAGGGAGATTCCATTCTGGCAATGCCCATGCGACGCTTAACTGGCTTAGAAAAGCAAAAGCTAGAAACAGAATTAGCCGATCTCAACGAGCGTATTGAGGGATTAAATAACGTTTTAGACGATCGCCACGAATTGATGAAGTCGCTGAAAAAAGAGCTGCGCTCCCTCAAGCGTAAGTTTAGCGATGAACGTCGAACCCGCATTATCAACGTTAAGGTCAACGACGATTTACCCGAAGCAGCCCCGAAACAAGCCAAGAGCAAAAAAGGAGGCAAGAAAGATCCCGCCTTAACCGTGTCTCCCACTCTTACCTTCGAGCGATCGCCTCAAGCACGCTTAAAAGTAACTAATTCTGGCTGTGTCTACTGGGCTAATCCCGAGCAAGACGAAGCGAATCAGATGAAAACAGGTCGAGATTTTCTGCTGCATCAAGAGACTGTCGGCGATCGCGATAAGCTAATTGTCGTTACCGATAGTGGTAAGGTTTATCCAGTGCCGATCGAAGAGGTTCCTTCCAGCCTCGAAACTACGGAATTGCCAGCCGTTGAGCTACTATCTGCTGCCGCTCAAAGAGATGCCAAAAATACGGTTGCCAGTTTCTTCCTTCCCGATAATTACCAGCGTTTAGATCTAATTATGCTCACGGAAAAGGGGATTATTAAACGCCTGGATGCAAAAGAGCTAGAGGCTTTGGGAAATCGCGGCTTGGTTCTAATTAAGCTTAAAGAGAAAGATGTTCTCAAGTACTTCTGTTTTGCCGACGAGGGTAAACAAATGGCGATCGCTACTACGGGGGGTCGAATCTTACGCTTACCGATTGATGATCTGCAAATTCCCCTGATGGGCAGAAACGCTCAAGGAAATAGAGTTATGCGCCTACGCATGAAAGAAAATCTGGTGGGCTGCTGTCAGCTCGAACCTCAAGATTCTCTGGCGGTAATTACTCAGCTAGGATTTGGTAAAAGAATCGCCGCTAATTCTCTACGTTTGGGCAATCGCGGTGATATTGGCACTCAAGGTATCCAGTTTTCGAATAAAGAAGATATCCTAGCCGGTATTACACCAACCACAGATAGAAAAAATATTCTCCTAACCACCAGTATCGATCGCCGTTTGGTTTTACCTGTTGATAGTCTGGTGCAAGGTGAAAAAAATAGTCCAGGAAAAAGAGTGGGCAAGCTTAAAGCCAACGAAGTAATCACTGGAGTTTATCCTTTTGTGGAAGGTTAAACAGTCAACAATTAAAAATTGACCATGAACGATCGCTTTTGGGGTAAGAAAGTTGTGTCTGGGGTTCTAGTGGCGGGAAGTATTATTTTGACTCCAGCCCCCCGCAACTCATCTGTCCAAGCTAAACCCACCAATCCCCTGGAAATTGAGATAGACAGCACCGACCCAGTTATTCCCCTCGGCTATCAAAGAAGGAAGCTATCTACATTTGAAATCAATCGTATTCAACGAGAGATGGCTCGGCTCGATCGCGATGCTGGAGACAAATTACGCCAGGGCGATGGCAACAAAGCATTTACACTTTGGTACAGACAGCTAAAGCTCGCTCGCGTTTTAGGGGAAGAACGAGAAATAATTGCCTTGGGAAAAGTCGGCAAAATCGCCTGGTCAGCCAATCGAGCTCAAGACGTGCGTAACATTGCCAATCGTTTGCTGGCTATCGAATCGACAATGGAGCTCCAATCTCCACCGTTGAGACAATTACAGCAGTTAGCCACAGCCTACCAACAGGTTCGCTATCTAGAACGGGCGATCGCCATTTATCAAAAAATCTCACAGAGCGATCAACTCAGGCAAAATTTAGCCGCACGGGTCAACAACCAGCAAATTCTTGGAGAATTATATCTAGCGCAGTTTAATTATCCAGCCGCCGCTGCGATCTATGAAGAATTACTTGCTCTCGCCCAAGATGAATCCCCCAGCAGTAGCACCACACATTCTCTCTTAATAACTCTCGCCGAGATTTACGATCGCACCGGACAGACTACCCAAGCAATTAGCACGAAAAAAAACTTAGTTCGCTCCTACACCACTACCAACCAGACAGAGAAGCTAGCTCAATTAGAACTAGCGATCGCCGAAAACTATCAAACCCTGAGCCAAACGCCAAAGGCAATTAGTGCCTACGAACAAGCTTTTACCCTCGCCCTAGCAGAACAACAATTAGCGATCGCCAGCGATGTCCTGTCCAAGTTAGCCCAACTATACCAACGAGAAGGAGAAAATCAACAGGCGATCAGTACCTACCGCCGCTTGTTACAAGTGCAGAGTCAATCATATAACTACTATGGTTTGATTAATACCCACGATACTTTAGGGAATATTTATTTGCAGTTAGATCGAACTCAACAAGCTCGAAAG
>JBCBIN010000300.1:0-5209 GCA_038524555.1 Cyanobacteria bacterium J06623_7
ATGCGATTAGGTTAATCGCATCAACTAGTTTATAACTGCTCGACCATGCACTGACCATCACTAAATATTTTAATGAGCTTTCTCGGTCATAAGAGCCATTGATGGCAAAAGTCTCAAGGGCTACTATCTTAAGTCCTAATTCTCCTGCTATGAGATTTACCCAGGATTGAAAATTATGCTCCAAAACCTCTGGATCTAATTGACTTAATATTCTGCCAAATGTATCAGATGAATCAACATAAATTTCTAGAGGAAATCCAATAAGCTCATCACGCTTTTTACTTCTATCTTCTGTATTTATTACTATTACTTAAACTCATATTTGTTTTTCAATAAATAATCGTATTATTAAACCAACTCTAATTCTGGTAAAGCCTTGTGAATTGTCCCCAGCCAGTCGATTAGATTGTCAAGCTGCTTTTGGGGTTTTACTATACCCAAACCCCGCACGATGACTTTCTTGGGCGCATAAACAAATCTAGACTGTAAATGCTTAGGCAAATTCTCTGACATTAGATTCCAAGCCGGTTCTGCCATGGGAGTTTCTAGGACAATATTTTGCTTTCCTTCGGGTTTGACGCGGGAAAAACCGATTGCTTTCGCAATTTGCTTTAACGTCATAACCTGAATTAGCTGTTGGGTTGCGGGGGGAATTGCCCCATAGCGATCTTCCCATTCGGCGGCTATTTGAGTCAGTTCTTTTCTAGAGGTAGCCGTAGCTAAGGCACGATAGGCATCCATCTTTTGTTCAGGATCGGCAATATAGTTGGCGGGAATAAAGGAGGTAAGCTTGAGATCTACTTGGGTATCTTCTACCTTGGGTATTTCCTGCCCCTGGATTTCCTGGATCGATTCTTGCAGCATTTCCATGTAGAGATCAAAGCCGATTTGGGTCATCTGTCCCGATTGTTCTGCACCGAGAAGGCTGCCCACACCCCGTATTTCCATATCTCTAGTAGCTAGCTGATACCCTGAACCTAACTGGCTAAATTCTTGCAGGGCGCGGAGTCGTTTACGGGCGGTATCGGTAAGGGTTTGTTTGCTGGGATAGAGTAGCCAAGCGTGAGCTTGAGTGCCAGAACGTCCGACTCTGCCTCGCAGTTGATATAGTTGGGACAGTCCAAATTTTTGGGAATCTTCGACGATAATTGTGTTCACCCGGGGGATATCTAAACCCGATTCAATAATGGTGGTACAAACGAGTAAATCCGCTTCGCCGTTGCTAAAGGTAAGCATGGTTGATTCTAATTCCGATTCTGGCATCTGTCCGTGGGCGATCGCAATTTTTATGTCCGGAATCATTTCTCGTAGTTGGGCACTAATTTCTTCGATACCTTCCACTCTGGGAACTACATAAAATATTTGTCCACCGCGATCGAGTTCGTTACGGATGGCGTTACGAATAACTTCCGGGTTATAGGGGGAAAGATGGGTTTTAATTGGGCGACGGGATGGTGGAGGAGTAGTAATTAGGCTCATTTCCCGAATCCCCGACAGGGACATATAAAGGGTACGGGGAATGGGGGTCGCTGAGAGGGTGAGTACGTCTACCTGAGATTTAAACGCCTTGATTTTTTCTTTTTGATTGACCCCAAAACGCTGTTCTTCATCCACTACCAGCATGCCTAAATCTTTGAATTTTATATTTTTACCCAATAGCTGCTGGGTACCGACAACCACATCTAATTCCCCTGTCGCCAAGCGCTGCATGATTTCTTTTTTCTCCGAGGCGGTACGAAAACGGTTTAGCAAGCCAACGTTAATGGGGTAGGGGGCAAATCTTTCTTTGAGGGTGTGATAGTGTTGCTGAGTCAGAATTGTGGTGGGGGCAAGAAAGGCGACCTGTTTATTTGCTGTAGTAATGACTTTAAAGATCGCTCTAATTGCCACTTCAGTTTTACCAAAGCCTACGTCACCACAAACTAATCGATCCATCGGGCGATCGCTCTCTAAATCGTTTTTGATTTCTTGAGTAGCTTTGAGTTGGTCGGGGGTCGGTTGATAGGGGAATGAATCTTCAAGTTCTTGCTGCCAGGGATTATCTAGGGGATAGGCATAACCCTCCAATTTTGCTCGTTTAGCGTAGAGTTTCAATAAGTCTACCGCCAGTTTTTTAATATTTTTCTTAACTCGCGTCTTGGTCTTTTTCCAAGTTCCACTAGCCATTTTATTTAATTCGGGCGGACGCTTACCAACCTGGCGAAACCGCGTCAGCATATCTAAGGAATCGGCAGGAATTCTTAACGTTCCGTCGGCATATTTTACGACTAAATATTCACGATGAACTAGAGTTTCTAATTCGATAAATTTGCCCAAGCCGTGATGTTTGTGAACGACATAATCACCAGGGCGTAATTTGTTCAGATCTACTTTTTTAGAAGCAGCTCGCCGGCGTTTGCGAATATAGCTGGCGGTAGCTAAAGTTTGCTGTCCAAATAGTTCTTTATCGGTAACAACAACAAGACGATAGGTAGGCAAAATAAACCCTTCTAGTTCCGCCAAACCAGAATATTTAACCGCTACCGCCGTACTCTGGATTTGCGCCTTCTCGATCGCCCGAAAATCTTGGGGATTGGGAACAAACTGTACGGGTAAATCATGTTCTTGTAGTAGAGCCGCCGAACGACTGGGCTGTGCCGACACCAACCAAGATCGATACTTTTCCAGACTCATGCCGCTATATATCTCCCGTTTACCCCGTAAAATTGCCGCTAACTTGGCAAACTGATTCGGAGTAGTAGGAATCGGGCGCGCCTGTAAATTTTGCACCGCTACTTTATCTGCATGTTTAATCTCTAAACTCGGTTTTTCTTCCGCAATTTCTGAGAGATAAATACAGTTAAACCGCTCTGTTTTAGTCAAACAAGATTGAAACTCTTCATGTATTTTGGGTAAGCTTGCTGCTGCACCCTGCCATTGAGTTTGGGCTAAATCTAACCAGCGATCGCTATGAGTCTGACACTGTTCTAATTCATCGATAACGACTAAAGTATTATCTGGTAAATAATCCAACAGCGAGACGGGACGATCAAAGGCAATACCCAAAAAACGCCGCATTCCCTCCGGCGGATTACCCTCTAATAACGCCTCTAATTCTGCATCCTCTAAATAGCTCTCGATACTCTTTCCATACTCTAAAATACTGTTGGTAATAATGCTGCTAAAAGAGGTGGGAGTTAAAAATAATTGCTCTAACTTGTCGAGCGAGCGCTGACTACTAGGATCGAACTCTTTGACCTGTTCTAATTCATCTCCGAACCAATCCAATCTTACGGGCAATTCGGCTGAAACCGGAAAAATATCGACAATATCCCCTCTTCTACTCCACTGACCTTCTGTTTCTACCAGATTTACTCGCTCGTAGCCCATCCTTGCTAAAGATTCATCAAGCTGTTTAGAAGTCAACTCCATGCCTGGCTGTAGAGTCAAACAATAAGATTGAAACACCTCTGGTGGTGGTAAATGAGGCTGTAAAGCCCTCTCCGTCGCCACAATTGCCCTAAATTCACCCTTACTTGCCGACAATACCTGCATCTGTCCCCAGGTAATCTCTGATTCGGGATCAAAATGACTGTAGGGAGTCGCTTCTGAGGTGGGATAAAAATTTACTGCATCCCAACCCATCGCCTCCAATTGAGCAGCCCAGCGCCCCGCTTCTTCTAAGGTCGAGCAAATAATTAAAAGGTTGTTTTCGATCGCCTGCGCCAAACTAGAGCTAACTATACCCTTGGGTAAACGAGGAATACCGTTCAGCAGTAAAGACTGCCCTGATTCTAGTTTGGTTAGTAGTTCTTTGGTTAAGGCCGATTTTGCGATCGCCCGCACTACTGATGCAAAAGCCATATGTTGCCAGAATTTGGAGATGAAGTAGGCAGGATAAACATATTTACCCCACTTACAAAAGAGTAGCGAAAAACCGGACTGATTAGTACGGATACATTAGAAAAGTCAGCCCAACATCTATCGTTCCTAGCAAATATATAGCCCTATAAGGTCAGAATAATTGGTCGTCAAAAGGCTGAGAGCTGTGAACAAATTACTCTGTCCTAAAGGATGAGCTACGCAAATACGTCATGCTTTTAATCACCAACGCCTACTTTTGAAAGTTGTCCCCTAGATAGTATTGCTTGACCAGAGAGTTACTATATAGTTCTTCCGCCGTACCCGATGCCAAAATTTGTCCATCCCGCATGACGTAAGCCCGGTCGGTAATTGCCAGAGTTTCCCGAAAATTATGATCGGTGATTAAAATGCCCATTTGGCGATCGCGCAGTCGAGCGATAATATCCTGCATCTCCGCGACGGCAATCGGATCTACTCCAGCAAACGGTTCGTCTAGCAGTAAATATTTTGGACCATCCAAGCCAGCGGCTAAAGCTCTAGCTAGTTCGGTACGCCTTCTTTCTCCACCAGAAACTAAAGAGCCCGAGGTATCTGCCACCTGTTCTAAGCGAAATTCTCGTAATAGCTGCTGTAGCTTAACCGGACGGGCGGGACGAGGTATTCCGGTTTGTTCCAAAACCAGCAAAATATTATCGCGGACGCTAAGATTACGAAAAATACTTGCCTGCTGAGTTAAATATCCCATGCCCAAACGCGATCGCTGGTGTAGCGCCAGGGTCGTTATTTCCCGTTCGTTTAACCTGACCCGACCTTCGTCTGGCTTAACTAAACCCGTAGCAATATAGAAAGTGGTGGTTTTCCCCGCACCGTTAGGACCCAACAAGCCGACAATTTCTCCGGGCGAAACCTGAAGATTGACGCGATTGACAATCTTTCTTTTGCCGTAGGATTTATGAATATTCTCTAAAATTAAAACCACGTTTTTTCAGCCAGTACTAGGGCGTGTCAGCAATTATTCGGGTGCGGTAATGATATAGGTAGATTCTACCTGGCGATCGCTTTGAGGCTTGGCAATAAATTTGCCTTCATCAATTAGATAAGTAATTTCTTCTGCCCGCAGACTGTTTCCGGCTTGTAACACATAGACATTCCCCGTTAAAATCAAAAGGCGCTCACGACTAAAATACTGTGCTTGAGCCGCTGTAGCCTTAATTTGTCGGGCAGGATAGTCAATCTGGACATTTCCTCGTGCGGTAATAACTCCAGTTTGGGAATTAGATTCTTGAATATCTGATTTAAGGGCGATAGCTCCCGGGGTTGCCTGTGAGAGAGTAATCCTAGGGACAGCGGCAATAACGAGGCTCGC
>JBCBIN010000301.1:0-5166 GCA_038524555.1 Cyanobacteria bacterium J06623_7
ATTTCAACATAGTAAAAGCCAGATATATATCTGGCTTTTACTATGTTGAAATTCAATTCAAGAAGATTTGAGTTGTTTCCTTGAGGCTTATAGCTTAAAGCTTATAGCTTAAAAACAAACTACTCTGATTTTTAATCCACACTAGACGTTTTTTATCAGACTGCTAACAGGTCGAAAGGATTTAGGATCGACTGTCTTGAGTTAGCCGTATTTGCTCTTGTCTATTCTCGACTAAGCGATAGAGTTCGAGCAGCATTCGATCTTCAATTCCGTTTGACAGCAAGCTTTTTACTGTATTACCCAAATATTCTGCTGCCGAACCAAGATCTCCCGACGCAGTTGCCAGAGATTCGACGATTTTTGACTGCGACCAGTTAACATAAACCGAATGTCGAGCATCAACAACAAAGGTCAAAACTTCTAGATGGTGATCGCCATTTTGTGCCATCAACCAAGTGGGAATATAAGACCCAACTACCATTTCCCGTCGCCACAACAGTAATAGTTCCGACTCTAAAGCTTCATTGAGGGGTAAACGATAGGCAACACCCTGACAGGTAGCTCCTGCTTGCGCTTCTAACCCCAGCACCAGACCCGGATTATCAATCGTGCCGCGACCAACGGGGGCAAGGAGACAAAACTGCCGTTGCCAATTTTTCAAAGTGACACAAAGGCGATCGCTATAGGCAAAGAGCGGATTCCAAATTAGAGAACCATAGGCGAAAATCCAGAGTTCGTCTGTTGACCGATGCCGCAAGGTTGTTTGGATAGACTCCATGAGTCTTCGATCGCTCCAGACATCTAAATCTAGTTCGGGATGAGCTAGTAATTGTTGGAGTAGTTTCGATTCGAGAGCCTGCCGATTTAAAACCATGGTGTGGAAAAGTGTGTGTATGGGACTCGAATGTCCTCAATAATGGGAACAATGCGATCGAAGATAGATTAATTATGGGCAATTGTTAACTCAGATCGCAGCAAGACTAGTTACTCAAAAGATTTTTAGGTCTCTATCTAACTTATCTGAATATCAGCCTCTCCTCCTAACGCTCATATTGCTTAACTTTGTCGCCGATGAGCAAGACATTCTTAGGGATATTTCCGCTCTAACGTCAGCAATTCCCTGTCTCAAAATATCGGTAGGGCGATCGCTAACCAGCTTCAATAATCCGTAAGAATGGTAGTGTTTTTGAATGCTAGTCTGTAATATCAAAAATGCGTCAATGTCTAAAGCGTCGTTTGTCCCGCTACAGTTTTCTCTCGGTACTATTATGTGCTTGTACACTAGTCCCCTACTGGCTCAGATTACTAGTGACGGTACGGTATATGGCTATAGATTGAGGGATTATAGCTAGTTCGAGAATCAATAATTTACAACAAATCTAAAAACAAATAACAAGACCCTACAACCACTTTAGAGTAGTAACTGATAAAGCTCCAAATCTAACCAGCGCTCGAACTTAAACCCGACCTGACGCAGGGTGCCACAGTGTTGGAATCCCAATGATTCGTGTAGCCTAATACTGATCGGATTAGCGGCATCAATGCAGCCGATTAATGTGTGATAATTTTGCCTTCGGGCGATCGCTATTAATTCGGAGAGGAGTTTTTTACCAATTCCTCGACCTCGATATTTAGTCTCAATATAGATAGATAGCTCGACAGTATATTGATAAGCAGCATGAGGACGAAAGCTGCCATAGCTAGCAAACCCCATTAAAATGCCAGATTCATTTTCGATGCCAATTACGGGATAGTTACCTTCTAGCTTAGTGACAAACCAGGCGGCGATCGCTTCCTCGTCTCGCGGTTGGTAGTCGTACAGTGTAGTGGAATGAAGGATTTCCTGGTTTAGTATGGCTAAAATAGCCCGTCCGTGAGTCTGTAATTGACAGTTAATAATTTTCATCGCCGCTACTTAAATAGCTTCTAAGAACCAGATTAATCTACTAAGGCTGTATATTTTTGTTTGATGTCACACCTCAGAAGTAATTGAAATCGCTTCGGCAAACGTAGATTGAAGATTATCTTGAGAAATCACCCTGCGGAAACCGATAATCATGACCCATAAAGGTAGTTTCAAGCTGCAATCGTCGAGCCATAGACAGGATAACTACCTCAGTCGGCGTATTGTTAGCACTGTTTTGGGTGTTACTCTTCTCTTAACTGCCGGTCAAGTCTATCGCGCAGTTATTTCCTTCGAGCAACAGCAGCTAATTCCTCGCGCCTCAGAAATTTTTGCTAGCTCTAAGTATCAGCCAATTCAGCCAGGAGATAGCTTTCAACTAGCCCAAGAGGATTTTACTCGGATAGATTCTCAGGCTCGACACCTCAATTATTCTGGTTCTTCGGTAACAGAACTGGCGGCTATTTTAGCTCAAAATGCTTCGAGCGATTCTGAGAAAGCGCGAATTATCTATGCGTGGATTACCCATCACGTTATCTACGATGTTGCTGCCTTCAATGAAGCGATCTCCCACAATAAATATCCCGAAGTGACTCCCACGAAAGTTTTACGCGATCGCCGCACTATTTGCTCGGGCTATAGTAACCTCTATCAAGCCCTAGCCGAAGCCATGGGTTTAGACGCCGCGATTATTATTGGTTATGCCCGGGGGGCAACTCCACCGGACGATCTTCGATTTCAAGATATTAATCATGCCTGGAACAGTATTAACATTGACGGTAGCTGGTATCTTTTAGATGCTACTTTCGGTGCCGGCTCGATTCAAGCAGGAAAGTTTGTCGCCAACTATAATCCTCACTACTTTGCCACTCCACCCCAGCAATTTTTTAATCTTCACTATCCCCAAGACAGCGGTTGGCAGCTTTTAACCACCGAGCAAACTAGAGCCGAGTTCGATCTCCAACCCAAAATCACCGCCGGTTTCCATAATCTAGGTTTTAAAACAGTTAGTCATCAGCAGTCACCAATTACCACTAGCGATCGCCTAAAAATTGAGCTGGAAGTTCCAGAAAACATCATTGCGATCGCCGATCTTCAACAAAACGGGGAAGAAATAGCCGGAAATCGGGTCTTAATTAATCGTCAGGGAACTAAAGTAGCGATCGACGTAGCTCCTCCTGGTTCGGGAACATACGAACTTACCATTTATGCTCGTAACAAAGATGATTCCCCCTCAAATCAATATGATGAAGTGATTCAATATCGAGTGGAGGCAACTCACGCTACGGCAGAACTACCAAAAATTTACGGTCATTTTTACGAACATCAGGCCAGTTTAATCGAACCCTTGGCGGGGGATTTGCTCCCTAATTGGTCAACTTATTTTAATCTGCTCGTTCCAGATGCCACTGACGTTTTGGTAATTAATACTAACACCCAAGAGTCTACTGCTCTCAATGGCTACGGTAGCTACTTTACGGGCAATGTTGAGATTGAGGCGGGAACAACGGCGATCGCGGCAAAATTTCCTGGTAGCGAGAATTACTGGCAGTTAGTTGAATATCAAACAGATAATAGTCAATTGTGACTAATTAAAAAGTCCCAAATGATAATGTTCTGACTCAAATAGAAACTCCGAAGCCAAAAATTGTAAAATATATCACGGATACTTTTGAGCGCTAGCAATATAGATTTATATGAGTAAGGGAACACTATTCGATAAGGTTTGGGATTTACATACTGTTGGTACCTTACCTTCCGGTCAAACTCAGCTTTTTATTGGCTTACACTTAATCCACGAAGTAACTAGCCCTCAGGCATTTGCTATGCTGCGAGAGCGTAACCTTAAAGTTTTGTTCCCCGACAGAACGGTAGCAACAGTAGATCATATTGTGCCCACCGAAGATCAGGCGCGTCCCTTTGCCGACGTGCTGGCAGAAGAAATGATTCAGGCTTTAGAGCAAAATACGAAAGATTATGGCATTAGATTTCATAACGTGGGCTCGGGTAATCAAGGAATCGTTCATGTAATTGCTCCTGAACAGGGCTTGACTCAACCAGGTATGACCGTTGCCTGTGGCGATTCTCATACTTCAACTCATGGAGCCTTTGGCGCGATCGCTTTTGGCATTGGTACTTCTCAGGTAAGGGATGTCTTGGCTTCTCAAACTTTAGCCCTAGCCAAACTCAAGGTACGTAAGATCGAAATTAACGGCGAACTACCCCATGGCGTGTTTGCTAAGGACGTGATTCTTCATATTATTCGCAAGCTGGGGGTCAAAGGTGGCGTAGGCTACGCCTATGAATTTGCTGGTTCTACCTTTGAAGCTATGTCTATGGAAGAACGGATGACCGTTTGCAATATGTCCATTGAAGGTGGTGCGCGCTGTGGTTATGTCAATCCCGATGCCACGACGTTTAAATATTTACAAAGTCGTGATTTTGTCCCCCAAGAAGATGCCTGGGATAAAGCAGTAAGTTGGTGGACGAGTATTCGCAGCGATGCTGATGCGGTCTATGACGATGTAGTTAAATTTGATGCCTCTGAAATTGAGCCGACTGTTACCTGGGGTATTACTCCTGGACAGGGACTGGGCATTAGCGAGAATATTCCCGTTGCCAATGAACTAGCAGATGGCGATCGCGCGATCGCCGAAGAAGCCTATAGCTATATGAAGCTCACTCCTGGTCAACCCCTCAAAGGTACCAAGGTGGATATCTGTTTTATCGGTAGCTGCACCAACGGTAGGATAAGCGATCTACGAGAAGCAGCCAAGGTAGCCCAAGGACATCAGGTAGCCTCGGCAGTTAAGGCTTTTGTTGTTCCCGGTTCAGAGCGAGTTAAACAGGAAGCCGAAGCCGAAGGATTAGATAAAATCTTTACTCAAGCGGGTTTTGAGTGGCGCGAACCGGGCTGTTCGATGTGTTTGGCAATGAACCCCGATAAGCTACAGGGAGACCAGATTAGTGCCTCTTCTTCCAATCGTAACTTTAAAGGTCGTCAGGGTTCATCTACCGGCAGAACTTTACTAATGAGTCCGGCGATGGTGGTAGCCGCCGCAGTTAAGGGTCAGGTTGCTGACGTGCGCGAATTATAAACCTTAGCAATTATGCAGAATAGGCCTGTTAAATATGCTTCTTGTATGGCTTAGCTTGTATATACAAGGGGCTTTTACCGCGATTAAAGAAGAAGATCTAAACAGAGTTTCTCAATTAATTAATTTAAATAAGTCAAGCTTATCTTCGTAATCGTCAAGAGTTAT
>JBCBIN010000302.1:0-5122 GCA_038524555.1 Cyanobacteria bacterium J06623_7
CCCTAAAAGCACAACTACAAAACAATCAGCTAGTCATTACTATTCAGGATGATGGAGGGGGAATTAATCCTAATAAAGTTTTTCAGCGTGCCGTACAGCGAGGTATTTGTCCGGCCGATAAAACCATTGAAGATTTTCGTCCGGAAGAAATTGTCAACTGGATCTTTGAACCGGATTTTTCCACGGCTTCCAAGGTAAGCGATATCTCGGGACGGGGTATGGGGTTGGATATTGTCTTAAACCTAATTCGCCAACTACGAGGGCAGCTTTATGTGACTACGGATGTGGGTATAGGTTCGATTTTCACGATTAACCTACCCTTAAATCTCAGCTTACAATCGTTGATGCTAGTTCAACTACAGAACCGTTTAGCGGCAATTCCCCACACCAGCATCTTAGAAATTTTGCCCGATCGCGAATTGAATTTTACCGATGAGGGACAAGAATATATTCAGTGGCAGAATCAAACTATTCCTCTCGCATCGGTAACCACTTTATTTCCCTGTCCGCGTCAGCCGCTGCGTTTGAGTCAGGGTCGAGTCTGCATTCTATTACAAACTGCGGGAGAGCCATTAGCTATTCTGGTCGATGCGATCGCCGGCGAAGAAAAGTTAATCATTAAACCCTTTGACGAGACGATCTCTGTGCCGACCTATATCGTAGGCTGTACCGTGCTGGGTACGGGGGAAGTAATTCCCGTAATTCTACCCCAAGGTATCGCTAAAGATGCTCTTTCTGCTGTTTCCGTCCAAGATAGCGGCGCTACTGTCGCTCAAACCACTTCCACAGTTTTAATAGCCGAAGATTCGGTGGCGACGCGCAGAATGCTCGAAAAAGTTTTAGTCGCTGCGGGCTATCAGGTCATCGTTTGTCGTGATGGGCAAGAAGCTTTAGACCAGTTGGGGCAATATAAAGGACGTATCGACCTAATTCTATCGGATGTAGAAATGCCCAGAGTCAACGGTTTTGAACTGCTCGAAAAAGCTCGCTCTGAGCCCGCCTTTAAAAACACTCCCATCGTGATGGCTACTTCTCGTACGGGCGATCGACATCGGCAACAGGCAGAAAGTTTGGGGGCAACCGATTATCTCGGCAAACCCGTCCAACCACAGCAACTTCTCGATACGATAGCTAAGTTGTTAGAACAGTAAAGTGTTGGCTCAAAGCAAGATCTGTTTTGCCCCGATTATGCTAATTATTCTACGGTTCAACCGTGGAAGTGGATGATTAGTTCTAATCTAACCCGGCTATTAGCTGTTGTTTAGCCGTATCCAACGCTTCCGCCAATTTGCTGGCATCCCGAGCACCAGCCTGGGCTAAATTTGGTCTACCACCGCCGCCACCGCCGCAAATTTTGGCAATCCCGCCGATAAACTTACCCGCCTGTAGCTGCTTTTCTTTGATGACTCTCTCGCTAAAGGCTGCTACTAAACTAACTTTACCCTCGCTGGGAATTGAAGCCACTACGACTGCGGCATCGCCTAACTTTTGCTGTAGTCTAGCGGCTGCGGATTGGAGAGATTTGGCATCCATTGCCCCCAGATTTGCCACTAAGATTTGATAGTCTCCTACTGCTTCTGCCTGGGATAGCAAACTGTCGGATTTAGCTAGAGCTAGCTCTTGTTTTGCCGCCTCTAGCTCTTTTTGAGTTGACTTTAATTCCGTTTGTAAATTGGCAACGCGATCGCTAATTTCTTCGGGCTTAACTTTAAATGCCGTACTTAATTCTTTGACCACTCGATCGCGTAGGTTGAGGTAATCTAGGATAGCTGCCCCCGCTACGGCTTCAATCCTCCTAACGCCAGCAGAAATACCAGTTTCTGAGACGATTTTAAATACGCCAATCTCCGCCGTATTACCGACATGGGTACCACCACATAACTCCATCGACACCCCGGGGAAATCGATTACCCTAACTTCTTCGCCATACTTTTCGCCAAACATGGCCGTTGCTCCTTTGGCTTTAGCTTCAGCGATGGGCATCACATTAACATCTGCGTCATGAGCTTCAGAAATCCAGGTGTTAACTAAATCTTCTACCTGCTGGACATCCTCCCCAGTTAAGGCGCGGGGGGAATTAAAATCAAACCGGAGGCGATCAAAATTGACCAACGAACCAGCTTGAGAAACAGAATCATCAATAACTTTCTTTAGAGCGGCCTGTAGTAAGTGGGTGGCAGTGTGGTTTGCCTGGATGCGACGACGACAAGCACGATCAATCGTGGCGTTAACGACATTGCCGACTTCAACCGTTCCCCGTTCCACTTTGCCCTTATGAACGAAGATATTACCCTCTTTCTGCACGTCGGCGATGCGAATTAAAACATTATCTCCCGAGAGGTAGCCGCGATCGCCAATTTGTCCCCCAGATTCGCCATAAAAAGGTGTCTGGTCGAGAACTATCTGTACCTTATCTCCCGCTGTTGCCGTTGCTGAAGTTTGTGAATTATCTCCATCGGTAACGACAATACCCATAACTTGAGATTGGGTAGCCAACTGAGAATAGCCCAAGAAAGTAGTGTCACTGCTGCTCGTCACAATCTCTCCTAGAGCATTCTGTGCCGTTAGGTCGATCGCCTCATGAGAATCTTTAGAACGAGTTTTTTGTAGTTCCATTTCTCGTTCAAACTCTTGCTCATCGACGGTTAAGCCATGCTCTGCGGCAATTTCTTGGGTTAATTCCATCGGGAAACCATAGGTATCATAGAGTTCAAAAGCATCTTGACCGGAAATTTGCTTGGCTCCTAAGTTAGCCGCATTAGCAATCAACTCTGCTAATAGCTTTTCTCCTCGTTCGAGAGTTTTGAGGAATTGAGTCTCTTCCCGCTGTAGCTGACTCTGGATAAAGTCCGCTCTTTCTCTCACGTTAGGATAAGCTGATGCCGATAGGGCGATCGCCGTTTCTGCAACTCGATTGATAAAATTACCTTCAATGCCAATTAATCTACCGTGACGAATTACCCGGCGAATTAGACGACGTAAAATATAGCCGCGATCGGTATTAGAAGCCATAATGCCATCGGCAATCATATGCACTACTGCCCGAACGTGATCGCCAATTACCTTGAGGGATGTTTTGCTGGACTCATTCGCCGTTTGATAGTCAATTGCCGCAATCTCCGCTGCCGTATCAATAATGGGCAGAATTAGATCGGTTTCATAGTTATTGGGCACCTGTTGCAGAATTTGTGCCATTCTTTCTAAGCCCAAACCTGTATCGATATTTCTATTGGCTAACGGCGTGAGATTACCATCAGCATCGCGGTTGTACTGCATAAATACCAAGTTATAAAACTCGATAAAGCGGCTATCATCTTCTAAATCGATGTTTTCATCGCCCAATTCTGGCTTAAAGTCGTAATATAGCTCCGAACAAGGGCCACAAGGGCCAGTTATCCCCGACTTCCAAAAGTTATCTTTGGCTCCCATGGGAATAATCCGCTGTTCGGCAATGCCAATTTTGTCCCGCCAGATGGCAAAGGCTTCATCATCTTCCTTAAAAACGCTCGGCACAATTCGCTCGGCAGGCAAACCATACACCTGGGTTGAAAGTTCCCACGCCCAAGCGATCGCCTGTTCTTTAAAATAGTCACCAAAGCTAAAATTACCCAGCATCTCAAAAAACGTATGATGTCTGGCAGTACGTCCCACATTTTCAATATCGTTAGTCCGAATACACTTTTGAGAAGTCGTAGCGCGGGGTTGGGGTGCGGGGCGCTGTCCAAGGAAAATCGGCTTAAACGGCAACATTCCGGCGATCGTTAGCATCACCGTCGGGTCTTCGGGAATTAAAGAGGCGCTGGGTAAGATTTGGTGCTGTTTGGCTTCGTAGAATTTTAAGAACTTGTCGCGAATGTCGCTACCGCTTAGGTGTGGGAGGTCAGCCATAATAGTTTGGATAGATGTATTTTATGTATCTGTTTATTTTTGCATCTTTTTTGGGGATATTAGACCTCTTCCATGAATCATGCGATCGCAGTTCGATCTAACAGCCAATTATTCACGATCGCCCCCTATGATTGAGGGAACCGCCGTTATTAAAAAATCAGTTTAGAACTAATTTAGCAATGTATACTGTCAGTCTAATTCGTGCCGAGTCTTACGAACTAAAACAACTGCGATCGCAAATTGAATATCTCCTCGAACCTCTAGGTGGGATGAAGGCAATTGTTAAACCAGGTGATCGTGTTTTATTAAAGCCCAATTTGTTAACCGGTAGTCGTCCGACCAAAGAATGTATTACTCGTCCGGAAATTGTCTACTGTGTCGCCCAATTGGTCAAAGCAGCAGGTGGTCAACCTTTTTTAGGAGATAGCCCCGCTTTTGGCAGTGCGAGGGGTGTTTGTAAGGCAAATGGTTATTTACCTTTGTGCGCAGAGTTAGACTTGCCCATTGTGGAATTTAAAGGACAGCGCTACGAGACAGCAAGCGAGAATTTTCAACACCTCCGTCTATCCAAAGAGGCTATGGATGCCGATGTGGTCATTAATCTACCTAAAGTTAAATCTCACGTTCAGTTAACTATGACCCTGGGAGTAAAAAATCTGTTTGGCTGCGTCCCGGGCAAAATGAAGGCTTGGTGGCATATGGAAGCGGGTAAAGATGCCTCTCGCTTTGGAGAAATGATTGTCGCTACGGCAGAAGCGATCGCGCCGAATTTGACGATTATTGACGGTATTATCGGCCACGAAGGTAATGGCCCCAGCGGTGGCGAACCGAAGCAATTGGGTATCCTTGGTGCATCTACGGATGTATTTGCCCTCGACCGAGCCGTAATCGATATTCTTAACGTCGATCCGGCTACAGTACCAACCCTAGCAGCACAGTTTAAACAAGGACACTGTGAGGATTTATCCGAAATTGACTTTCCCTACTGTAGACCAGCCGATCTGCAGGTGTCAGACTGGAAACTGCCAGCAGCTTTAATGCCAATTGACTTCGGACTACCTCGGGTAATGCGCTCGACCTTCAAAAATTTCTACATTCGCTTTATCAAAGAACCAATGAAGACCTACGGCAAAAACTAAAGGAGATTGCTCTAGGGCGTGTCATCAATTAAGCCAAATAACCGAAGAAGCAAGATAGATGGAACCCAAAAAATTAATGGCTGTTTTGTCGTAGC
>JBCBIN010000303.1:0-5119 GCA_038524555.1 Cyanobacteria bacterium J06623_7
GTAACGGAACAACCGGGATTGATTTCGGTAGAAGAAGAAGGTTAATCGAAACGAGACAGTAACAGTATAATAGTTTAGCTCGATCGCATTAGTTGAGCGTCTACCATTAACTCCGATCGCTAAAACATGGCTCTGCGTAAACAACCCCGAAGTATTGCTCGCGAACTAGCTCTGCTCAGTATCAGTCAGGTAAAAACTAAGCAAGGAAAGCTATCTCAAGATGACTTAGATAGTTTGGTTTTAGCCGCAATTCGGACTCTGACTATTGAGGTGCAGGATAACCTCGAAGCAGCATCAGCCGAAATCAAACGAGGGGAAGACAGACTACTAAGTAGCGAAACTCGCGCCAGCGATTTAGATAGCGCCAAGGTGATGATTCAAGAAGCTCTCGCCGTATCCCAAGCGGCAATTAATCGTGTAGGCATGGCGATCGAATTTCCTGAATTTTTGCAGCTGACCAACAAACAACAGGTCAAAGATTACGCCACAGAATTAATTGTTACCGTTAACGAACATCGTCAAGAGATTGAAGCCGCCATTGAGAACGTGTTGGTGGGTTGGCAACTCAGCCGTTTACCTAAGATAGATCGCGATATTTTGCGCATTGCCGTTGCCGAAATTATCCATTTAGAGGTTCCCGAGCGGGTTGCAATTAACGAATCGGTAGAATTAGCCAAACGCTACTCTGATGAAGATGGATTTAGGTTTATCAACGGTGTACTTCGCCGACTCAGCGATCGCCTGAACGAAAATGGTGTGGCATCACTCTCGATTCCAGAAGTAGAAACGGCAGATATTCCTGTTCCCGAAACGGCAACCGCCGCCAGTCAAGGAGATGAATTAGGCAATCCGGAAGTAGCTACCCCGGTAGTCATAGAAGAAGTGATCGCCGAAGAAAAGCCCCGCAAAGTCATACCGATTATTCGCCAAAGTTCTGATGACAACAGTTAGAGCAGTTAGAGCAGTTAGGACAGTTAGAAATCTTAGTTTACCGTTAACTATTTTAAATTCATGCAAGGCTTCAATGCCTATTATTCTGTTGACCATCAAATTTTGTCCGAACTATTGTGATGACAATTAATTAATAGCTGTAATGCTAGATGAGCTGTGACGTCTAAATTTAAACGTACTGAGTCACGGGGAAAGACGATCTAGATCGCGGCGTAATGGCTCAAAATAAACCATGGTTGGGGCATATAAGACACAAAATATGTTACTTGACTCAGTTTAAATTATGGCTACGAAAGAAAGAATTAAACAGATTAGAATTACTCTGCCGTTGATAGCAGTTTGTTTACCCCTGTTTGTCAATCATTATGTTAAAGCAGAAAATGGTTGTCCTTACGAAACTTATCTGCGGATAGAGGGAAAATGCGTCGATATTTCCGAACGAGGCTTAAATGAAATTACCCAAGAGCTAGAAGAAGATGCCGTATTAGAAGTAAGCAAGGAAATTGCTGAGGTCAGTCAGGAACTAGAAGAATTGGGTCGAGAATTAGAAGAATTTTGCCACCAGTCGCAGCCGGAAACTTCTACCCAGGTAGAGATTGTCGAAGATGTCTGTCAGTACTAGACTTAATTAACTGTTTAAGTTTTACATTGACGGAAACGGAGACGGTATAAATTCGCCTCCGTTGTCTTAGGCTTTTTCTTCTTTATAGGGTTGCTTCATCCGTTCTTCAATTTGTTCGAGGGCTTTGAGCACAATTCTTTTTGCCTGTAAATTCCAGCCCCACCGCTGTACATTAATCGCAATGGGAATGCCGATCGCGGGAGCGAGAAAATCTACCGGCTGGCGAAACGAAATTCCAAATAATAAGCCCAATCCGGCAATGCCCCAAAAAGGTAGGGCTACCGCCTGACGCTGTTCTTCAATTACCTTGCTAAAAAAGCCCTTGGGCATAATCTCTAGCAATTCTGCTTTGACTTCTTTTTGCTGTCTGGCATTTAAGGAAAGACCGATTTTACGGCGTATTTTTTCCACTTTAAGTGCCTCGCTACTATAGACGGCTAACTCATCTTCAGCCTGTTCGATTAGGCGTTCTAGTTGGGACATAGGAATATGATTATCTTTAATTTAATTAAAATTAGGGATGGTTTGGCGATCGCCAGAAAAATTGCGGAGATTGGCAAAATCTTAAGTTTATCTAAAGGCGACCTTAATCAAGACTATCATCAAGCTCAACTGGAATTCACCCTCGAGATAAATGTCATATGATGATTGTGACTTAGTCACGTTCGATAGTACATGAATTTTTCACCTCAATTAACTGCTCTGGCACGCTATCTGACAGGAGAGTTTAGCAACCAGGTTCAAGCTAGGGAACAGCCGGCTTGGTACGTCAATCTGCGTCTGTGGATTCGTCCAGTGCCGATTTTTACCGATGACAGCATCACTTTATTTGCCGAACAGGCAAACATCTTAAAATTAAAGCAGCCCTACCGTCCGCGCATTCTACGTTTGCGACAGCGAGAACAAATTGAAGTGGAATTTTATATGTTTAAAGACTTGGCAACGGGCAGGGGGGCAGGACAAAATCGCGATTTAATCTCCCAGATTACCCCCGAGAAAATCCAATTTTTGCCTAACTGTACGCTAAAAGTGACCACCACAGAAGTTGGTAGCAGTCTATATTGTTTTGAAACTACTCCGGCAACAGCAGAACCCTGTACGGTTAATTATCAAGGAACTAGCTTTCAAGTTTTTCTCGGCTTTAAAGCCACCCGAGATGAATTATTGACCTACGATAAAGGCATCGATCCAGCTACGGGCAAGGGAACCTGGGGGGCATTGATGGGAGCCTATGCTTTTACTAAGCTAGAGGACTTTTCTGGCGATCTAAATTTATGATGCACCGTGAACTGTCGCTGTCGTAGATTATCTTTGTTCTGGCTGTGTTCTGGAAACAAAACAGATCGCTGGGAATTTTGGTTTGGGTGTAAGGTTTTAGATATTAATCTTGTTGTAGAGTCACCCCCAAACTTATGGCTAAAATCTGGTGGTTGTGGGAAATTCCCCTAGCGGTATTATCTTTTGTATTTAATAAGGTCGTTAAATTGGCGATCGGGATTTTATTTACGGTTTATTTGGCGCTCAACAAAAGTAAGGCAAAGCAATGGCGCGTCCTGTCAGCCAAGATGATTAAAGCCCCGTTAATTCTGCCGGTGATGATGACGAAAGGCCCTCGATGGAATACTCATGCCATTATTGGCACTTTGGGTCCTTTTAAAGTAGAAAAAGCGATCGCTCTAAATACGGCTATGGCGAATAAATCGGCTCGTTCTTGGATTGCCGTAGTCTATAGTTTTCCGACCTATAAAACCGTTACCAGTCTCGCATCGGATAACATTAACGCCGCTAATGATTGGCAGACAATTGAGCTACCCCGAGGAAAATATTCTTTAGGGGTTCGCTACTATAATCGCGCCGAAGCGATCAACTATCCCGCCATTAAAGTAGATGGAGAACTATTGGTCGAGGCTCATAACGTTCCATCAGATATTAATAGCTACTATGACCGGCTAATTGAATCTAAAAACTGGTTTTATGCCAGCCTGCACTACTATATTTTTACGATTCTCAAGCTCAGAAATTATTTGCCGGCAGGTTTTGTGCGTCGGGAGTACCTGCCTATGGGTGCCACCAATACCCATTTTGCCTATAACTACCTAGATGCGGGGCAAAGTTTAACGGTGGAGACTTTTCCCATCATTATCGAGCAGTTCGATATCTATTTCACTCTCTACGATCGCTCTAGTCTACCCTTAAGCTGGTACATCATTACCCAAGCAGAGTGTATTTTGCCGGCTGTAGATACAAAAGGTTACTTTCTCTTGCGAATTAGACCAAAGCCAGAGTTTGCCACTACCGAGATTAAAGTCGAATCAAAAGTTATAGTTCGAGATAGCTCAAATCAATTGCTCCAGATTGGAAAAGAGGGTAGCGATCTTTAATAAGCCAATAAGCCACTTCAAAGTTTTAGAAATTAGAGATCGAAAAGCAAAGAGTAAAAGTACTACCTTCATTGGGTTCTGATAGCACTGAAATAACTCCTCCCATTCCCTCAACTAGGGTTTTAACAATCGATAATCCCAACCCTGTACCGCCTTCTCGGTTACGAGCTTCATCAACGCGGAAAAAGCGCTCAAAAATGCGTCCTTGCTGTTGGAGGGGAATGCCGATGCCGCGATCGCACACTTGAATTTTGGCTCGCTCTCCCTCATTTTTTAACTTGATTGTAATTGGCGTCCCTGATTCGGAATATTTGATGGCATTGTCAATTAAATTAAGTAAAACCTGCTTCAAACGATGATTGTCAGCTTTAATTGCAATTAAATTTGAAGTTAGTTGTAAACTAATCTCTCGTTCGCCATATTGCTGCGCCATGCTGACCACTTCTTCAATTAAGTCGTTGAGCAGAACAGTCTCGGTTTGAAACTGTAGGCGATCGCTATCTAGCCGGGCGAGATCGAGTAAGTCTTGCAGTAACTGTACAGTTCGCTCTGCTTCTGAAGCAGCAGTAGTCAAGGCTTCTGTTTGCACTTCCGATAGATTACTACCCCGACGTAAAATGCTTTGAATGTAGCCTGAAATAATGGTTAGGGGAGTGCGTAATTCGTGGGATACGTTACTGAGTAGTTCTCGCTGATGTTCCCAGGCATCCGATAGACGAAGCAACATGCCGTCAACGGTTTCCGCTAATTCTTTGACTTCCGTAGGCGCTCGCTCTAAGTGAATATGGGCTTGGTCTAGCTTATCAGCAGAAATAGTAGCAGTAAGCTGACTGATTCTTTTGAGAGGACGCATCGCTCGATGTACGTAAACAGCAATGACTCCCGTCAAGATCGTAATTAAAATTACCGTGGCGATCGCCAAACTCCGAATTAGATTGAGAAACATAATCCGGTCTTGCGTAATATCATGAGCCAAATAAACTCGACCCAAATTTTGGTTTTCAACCTTCAATGGCGCAGCACACATTAACCAGTAACTGCCGTTTAAATCTTGTATTTGGGGAATTAAAGGTACATTTTCTACCGCCAGCAAAACATTACCAACTTCTGGTTTATTTAAAGCTTGGGATTGGGCAATTACCTGCTGCTCTTTATCTTCAATCCA
>JBCBIN010000304.1:0-5098 GCA_038524555.1 Cyanobacteria bacterium J06623_7
AATTTTTTTTTTTAGGATTCCCCCACAACAGTTGAAAAATTGAATCATAATTGTGATGGCAAGATTATCGATTTAGCTTATTGCAATAATGAACCTAACATTTCCCGAACTATCATTAATTGTTTTAATTGGTGCCTCTGGTGCGGGAAAATCGACCTTTGCCCGTAAGCATTTTAAATCGACAGAGATTTTGTCTTCGGATTATTTTCGGGGAGTAGTTTCGGATGATGAAACAAATCAAGCAGCGACTCAAGCTGCTTTTGACGTGCTGCACTATATTGCGGAGAAGAGATTAGCTGCCGGAAAGCTAACGGTAATTGATGCCACCAACGTACAGGAATTTGCCCGTAAGCCGTTGTTGGCATTGGCGAAGAAGTATCATTGTTTTGCGGTGGCGATCGCCTTTAATTTACCCGAATCGGTCTGTCAAGAGAGAAACAAACAGCGACCAGATCGGCAGTTTGGCAGTCATGTGGTGCGGAATCATACTCAGAGTTTAAAGCGATCGCTGCGTCACCTTAAGCGAGAGGGTTTTCGGTTTATCTATAGGCTAAATTCGGTAAAAGAGATCGAGACTGTAGCAGTCAGCCGACAAAAGATGTGGACTAACCGTAAGGATGAGCATGGGGCATTCGATTTGATTGGCGATGTCCATGGTTGCTGTACGGAATTGGAAGAATTACTAAAACACTTGGGTTATGTAGCGACTCTAGAGACTGACCCAGATTCTTTTTGGCATTATCCTACCTATCGGCATCCAGAAGGCAGAAAGGCAATATTTCTTGGAGATTTAGTCGATCGCGGCGATCGCATTTTAGATACCCTCAAGCTGGTTCACAATATGCTGGCGGTAGATGGGGCTATGTGTATTTTGGGCAACCATGAGAATAAGCTGATGCGGAAGCTTAAGGGAAAAAACGTCAAGCTCAACCATGGTTTAGAACAGACGATGGCGGAAATTGAAGCGATTCCCCTAGAAACCCGGGAAACGGCAACCACAGAAATTAATAGCTGGCTCAAGTCTTTAATTAGCCACTATGTTTTGGATGACGGGAAGCTAGTTGTGGCTCATGCTGGTTTGCGGGAGGAGTTACATGGTCGGGGTTCGGGCTATGTACGTAATTTTGCGCTGTATGGCGAAACAACGGGGGAAATCGATCAATTTGGCTTACCGGTGCGCTATCAGTGGGCGAATGACTATCGCGGTAAGGCAATGGTGGTTTATGGTCATGTACCCGTTTTGGAAGCAGAATGGTTGAACAATACCCTCGATATTGATACTGGCTGTGTCTTTGGTAATAAGCTGACTTCTCTGCGCTATCCCGAACTAGAATTGGTTAGCGTTGAGGCTAAAAAGGTCTATTGCCAACCCCTCAAACCTTTAGAAGCAGAGATGGAAACTCCTCCAGCGGACAATGTTTTAGATATCGATGACGTATGGGGCAAACGGGCGATCGATACTCAGTTGATGCGTCGGATTAGCATTCGCGCCGAACAAAGCGCTGCGGCGTTAGAGGTTATGAGTCGTTTTGCTGTCAATCCTCAATGGCTGATTTATCTTCCCCCCACCATGTCCCCCGTCGCTACTTCCGCGCTACCCAATTTTTTAGAACATCCCGCCGAAGCATTGGCATATTATCAACAGCAGCAGGTGACCCAGGTAATCTGTGAGGAAAAGCACATGGGTTCGAGGGTGGTTGTAGTTCTCTGTCGCGATGAAGCCACCGCAGAACAAAGATTTGGGGTCAAGGATGAAGGCATTGGCGTTTGCTATACTCGCACGGGACGAAAATTTTTTAATGATGATAAGTTAGAAATTGCCTTACTCGATCGCCTGAATACAGCTTTAACTAACAGCGGCTTCTGGACAAAATTAAATACAGATTGGGTCTGTTTGGACTGTGAATTGATGCCTTGGTCGGCAAAAGCCCAGGAACTAATCAAGCAACAGTATGCTCCCGTTGGCGTAGCGGCAAAACGAGGTTTGGGTTCGGCTGTAGCAACTCTACAACAAGCACAAGAACGAGGTATCGACGTTGGCAATTTACTTTCAGGTTATCAACAGCGATCGCAATTGGTCGAGCGATATATTAGTGCCTATCAGCAGTATTGCTGGCAAGTTGAACAGATTGATGACTTTAAACTGGCACCGTTTCATATTCTGGCAACGGAAGGAAAGGCACATACCGATAAACCCCATAGCTGGCACATGTCCCAAATTGCCGATTTTTGCGCTGGAGACGAGATATTAACGGCAACCAACTACAGGATCGTCAATCTCGATAGCGCCACCGAAAAAGAACAGGCGATCGCCTGGTGGATAGAACTTACTGGGTCTGGAGGAGAAGGGATGGTCGTCAAACCCATGGACTATATTAGTCATAACGGACGTAAATTAGTGCAGCCGGCGGTTAAGTGTCGTGGTGCAGAATATCTGAGAATTATCTACGGCTTAGAATATTCCCTACCCGAACATCTCCAACGTCTCAAACAACGAGGTTTGCGTAAAAAGCGATCGCTGGCACTAAGAGAATTTGCTTTAGGGATAGAGTCCCTTCACCAGTTTGTTAACCGCAGTTCCTTTAGACAGGTTCATGAATGTGTATTTGCCGTTCTTGCACTAGAAAGCGAACTCGTTGACCCGAGGCTATAACTGTGCCAGTAGTGCTAAATAATCTTTATAGAACTTATTTGGGATTTTGATAAATGGGATTTTGATAAAAAAGGATAATAAGTACAGTGGTCAAACCGATTCCAATTTTTCAGTTTTTATTCAAAATCAAGACGAACAGCTATAGTGCGATACGCCACCAACGTCAGAAAACGCCCTAGGTCTTAGACGATAGTATTTATCTTCTATGTCTTGTGATTGCTCATCGTATGGATAGCTAAATACTGCTTGCAACTCTTTAATTAACGTGTAGTCACCCTCCATGGCTTGTTGATAGGCAGGGACAATCAACCACTCTCGCCATGTGTATTTTGGATTAGTCTGTTTCATCTTTGTTGATATCTCAGCCAAATTGCCGTCATTAATGACCAAGTTGCGCCAGCTTTCTAACCAAGATTGCCATTGTTCGTCGAATTGTTGTGACGTTTTACCATAGAAGCTCTTTTTCAATGGTTCCACATCGTTTGGGATGTGGGATAACTCGCGGAAGAAAATAGTGTAATCTACCTTTGAGTCGGTCATTAACTGCATCAATTCCTTAAATAGTTCTGGGTTAAATTCAGTCAAACCCAGTTTGGTCGTCCACATATTTTGGATTTGTTTTTGCATGGCTTCTGAAAAGCCACGACCTACTAAATCGAACTGTTCTAAAGCTTTATTATCTTCTGCCAGTAGCGGTCTCACCGCTTTCCAAAACATATAATAATTCGCTTCTGCTGCCCTTGGCTGATTGATGAATGCAAAGTGGTCGCCGCCTCCCGTCCAAGGTTGAAACCAAGGGTCAAAAATTTCACAAAACCCAAATGGTCCATAGTCGAGGGTAAAGCCACCAGCGGCGCAGTTATCACTATTAAAATTACCCTGACAGTAACCAACCCGTAGCCAATTCGCCACCAGTAAAATAAGACGCTGGCGAAATAGCTGAGCCAACTCAACCAATTGCTCGGCAAAACTAAGGTTCTGATCGATCTCGTTTTTGTATTCTCGCTCAATTAGATGTGACGCGATCGCCCGTAACTCTGCTGATGCTTTTGGATGAGCATTGCTGCGATCGCGGCGGGCAAATAACTCTAGCTGACCAACGCGCAAAAAGGAGGGTGCAACGCGAGTTGAAATAGCCACAGGATCGTCCACCAAAACATCAGGGTCAAGAGAGTATGAGTCTTGAGAATACCAAGGTCGAGTAACAGTCTCAGATTTAGAAACATACAGTGTCAAAGAGCGCGATGTGGGCACACCTAAAGCATGCATATATTCTTGTGCTAGAAATTCACGTACGCTAGAACGTAATACTGCTCGACCGTCGGCACCACGGCAATAAGGTGTTGGACCACCACCTTTTAACTGCATTTCCCAGCGTTGACCATTGATGATCCCTTCAAATACAGATATCGCCCGACCATCGCCATAACCATTACCCGTACCGAATGGACAATTTTGGATATATTCGGTGCCATAAATCGACAGTGCATAACCAGTCGCCCAGCCAACCGGTTGCATCGGCTCATGGACAGCAGAGATATCGCCAGAAAAACAGGAGCGAAATTTTTCATCAAACGCCAGCTCGTCGTTCAACCCAAGTTCTTTAAAGAAAGTGCTGCTATGGGTTACATATTCTGGTTCTGCAAGGGGAGTAGGTGTCACCGGTACATAATGACCCGAAAAAACCTGGCGGGCATGGCGATCGTCCCCATCGACTGTGGCATCAGGATCGGCATTCAAGGTATCCATCAGAGAGTAATCTGCTAATCGCACAAACTCCTCGAATGTGGTTACACAGGACTCAGCAGATGGTTTAGATGGATATGACATTACTTGCTAACTATTTATTATGCGGAAACTTTCTGGATATTCACCCTGTATCTGCTTGAAAAATATTGTCTTTTCAAGAATTAAAATAGGGCGCTCCCAGCTTCGGCTACAGCATGGTCTTGCTCTCCCGAGCCCCCACTAACTCCAATTCCTCCCACTACTTGTCCCTTACTGTAAAGAGGTATTCCCCCAGCAAAAATCATGATTTTGCCATTGTTAGAGGCGTGAATACCAAAAAATTGTCCTCCCGATTGACTCTGTTCTGCTAAATCTTTAGTCGCCAGATCGAACGCCCGCGAAGTATAGGCTTTTTTAATCGAAATATCGATACTTCCAATCCAAGCCCCGTCCATTCGTACATGGGCTACCAGATTTCCTCCCTCATCCACTACTGCTATATTCATTGGTTGACCAATTTCGAGTGCTTTTTTTTCGGCCGCACTAATTACTCTTCTAGCATCTTCTAATGTAACCATTAATTTCTCCATTAGGTTTGAGCCTAAATATCTATCCGTTAATTTACCTCATTGGACGAACATAGGGCGTGTCATCAATTAGAAAAAAGAGCTTTTTTTGGTCTTTTTACGACCTACTGCGTCGAAAAATAACCTCCGT
>JBCBIN010000305.1:0-5095 GCA_038524555.1 Cyanobacteria bacterium J06623_7
GGACAAGTTTTGGGAATGGTAATCAACGGCGTCAAACCCAAGGAGTTCGATCGCTATTCTTACCATGCTAAATACAGCAAGAACTACTTTTCTAGCTCTACTGGCGGTCATTCCAAAACTGCTACTGCTTAAAACATACATAATTTTGGCGTTGCGCTCGTAAATAAATAGTAATCTGAAGTAATTCTTGTTTACGAAAAAAATGAAGAAATCAACTATAGTAATTGGCTTAGACGCAGCAGAACCAAGATTAATTGAAGAATGGATGGCAGCAGGACATCTGCCCAACCTCAGCAAAATTAGCCAAGGGGGAACCTACAATCGTCTAAATAATACAGTTAATTATTGTGGTGTGCCGACAGAGTATTCAACTACCGAACCCCTGTGGGCGACTTTTTCGACTGGCTGTCGCGCCGATACTCTAGGTTACTGGGATACGGTAAGCTACAATCCCGATAACTACGAAATTGTCTGTGATATCGTCGAAAGCGGTTATGACTATCAAGAATATTCTCCCTTCTATGCCCTGGGAGAAGATTACAAAGTTGCCGTTTTAGACGTTCCCGTAACCAAGCTAAGCGACGAGGTAAACGGCGTTCAAATTTTGGGTTGGGGTGGACATTATCCCTACACCGTCAGTGCTTCCAATCCACCGACAGTTTTTGACGAAGTTACTGCCAAGTATGGTAAAAACCCCGTACTGCATAATGATAATGGACTCTGGTGGAACCCAGAATACGTTACCTGGATCGAACAGGCACTCAAGCAAAGTATCGACGGTCACACCGCGATCGCCCAAGACTTACTAAAACAAGACGATTGGGATTTAATGCTGATGGTGTTTGGCGAAACTCATACCGTCGGTCACGATCTCTACAATCATAGTCAGCCCGACCATCCGACCTATAATCACCTCAGCAAAAACGGCACTAAATCAGACCCCGTACTCAGTACCTACAAAGAGGTAGACCGAGCTATTGGCGAAATCTTAGAAGCAGCCCCAGAAGATGCTAACGTTCTTTGCTTCTCGGTACACGGCATGGCGGCTAACTATACCGACTTACTCAGTATGGCAGTGTTGCCTGAGCTACTGTATCGTTTCCACTATGGCAAACCAGCGATCGCTCCAGGTAAAGTAGGCTCGACTCCCGGTAAAATAGTTAACAAGCCGATTCGTAATTCCTGGCCTGGGGAAATTTGGAGTCAAGTTTACGAACCTAACCCGATCAAAAAGCTATTTCACACCTGGACTCATAAAAAGTTTCTTCGCGAATCCAAACATGGATTACTTTCTCCCTACAGCTTGCTAGATGAACCGGTCGAACAAGAGCTAGCCATGGGCTGGATGCCTAGCATGTGGTACTCTCAACTCTGGCCGGAAATGAAGGCTTTTGCCCTTCCTGCCTTCACTAATGGGCACATTCGTATTAACCTCAAGGGACGCGATCGCGATGGGGTAGTAGAACCAGAAGAGTATCATGCTCTGTGCCAAGAGTTGAGCGATATGCTCTACGAACTCAAGGATGGTCGTACGGGGAAAAAAGTTGTCAAGCAAGTTGTCGTTACTCGTACTAATCCTCTCGATAGCGATCCTAAATTGCCCGATGCGGATCTTGTCATTCTCTGGCAGGAACCTATTACCGATGTCGTGGATAGCTCCACCTTAGGTCGAGTTGGTCCCCTAACTCACTGTCGGGCGGGAGGTCACAATAGCCAGGGCTTTTTATTAGGTAAAGGCCCCGATATTCCTCAAGGAGTCGAGTTATCTGGTGAGACTGTAGATTTAGCACCAACTATTCTCAATCTCATGAATGCTCCAGTTCCCGACTATTTAGATGGTAAAAACTTACTGGCTGACCTGCCGGTATCTGTCTAACAGACCATGGCGCTAGATCTGAGGGGGCTAGAAACTTTCCTGTAGTTGGAACCGAGTAGCTTGAGTTCTGTCTTACTCTTCCATCTCCCTCTCAGACGGCGCTAATTATTTAATTAACTTGTTTTAAAATCAAACCGAATTTGCGAACTTTATGAACAAAAGCCAGGGTCTTTATTTAAGAATCTTTGAATATATATTTTCTATAGTTTCCCTTATCCATATCTCCCAGGCGATCGTGCCGCTATTTCTAACCGGGGGCGCTAACGAAGGAGATGGCATTGATATTAGTAATCTCGACCTCTCAATTAATGCCAAAATATCGGTTGTATTTTATATAATTACTTTTATCTTACTCTGCTTGAGATGGAGACGCTCGGTGGCAGCCTTTAGCAACAATGCTTTTTTGTGGATTTTGCTTGGGGTTGTCTGTTTTTCGTATTTTTGGTCGGTCGATCCAACACAAACCTTGAGATTTAGCGTTTACGCTATTGGCACCACTGGTTTTGGTCTATATCTCGCCACTCGCTTCAGTTTAAGAGAACAAATGCAGCTATTGGGCTGGACTTACGGACTGCTGCTAATTTTGAGTCTGTTGTTTGCGATCGCCTTACCGAAATACGGCATTATGGCTGGGGTACATGAGGGTGCTCTTAGAGGAGTCTTTACCCATAAGAATCAGTTTGGGGCGTTTATGGCACCTGGAGGAGTTATTTTTCTGCTTAATGCTTTAAGAAACGATAAATCTAGCTGGTTTTACTGGATTTTACTCGTGCTTAACTGTGGTGCCATGGTGATGTCTCAGTCAATTACGGCTTTGGCTACTTTTGCCCTGATGATGATCTTGTGCATTGTTTATCGCATGTTCCGTTGGCGCTATGAGGTCATGATTCTAGCAACTCTGGCAATTACCATTAGCGGCTTTATCGGTTTAATTATCTTTAACGGTTATATTGGTTCAGACTCTTTGTTAAGCAGTTTTGGTCGAGATACAACTCTTTCGGGCAGAACCTACATCTGGGGCTATGTCTGGGATAAAATTCAGCTCAAACCCTGGCTCGGCTATGGCATGACGGCATTTTGGAACGGACTGGAAGGCCCTTCTAGTTACATTCAGTATGCAATGAGAATTGCTGTAATTTATGCCCACAATGGCTTCCTCGATATTTGGCTATCAATTGGAATTGTGGGTCTGGGCACCTTTTTAATTAGCTTTTTTAGTACCACGGCTCAATCTTTGGCTCTGCTCAGACAAACTAATACTCCTGAAGGATTTTGGCCGCTGCTGTTTTTAAGCTATATTTTGCTGTCAAATTTAACCGAAGGAACGATATCTAATCTAAATAGTTCCTTTTGGGCGATATATGTAGCAATATCCTATTCTTTAGTCATAGCCAAGCGAAACAAATATATCCTGGCGGAATAATTGCTACTTCGCGCCCAGTAACAGAAATTATGAATCTAGCAGAGCTCAAAGCAAAAGTAACCAACCTATCTAAAAGCAGTTTAGCCAGAGACACTCTGTGGATGCTGACTTCTAAGCTATTTAATATAGTTATGCAGGCAGCATATTTTGTCATTATTGCGCGTCTCTTGGGTCGGGAAAATTATGGTTCTTTTATTGCCATTACCGCTGTTGCCAATCTTATTTTTCCTTTTGTGCCCTTGGGTAGCGAACATTTACTAATTAAAAATGTCTCCGTCAATCGAGCTGCTTTTAATACCAACTGGGGCAATGGTTTACTGCTCTCGACGATGAACGGCAGTCTCTTCACTCTGCTGCTGCTGCTGCTCTCCCCCCTAATCTTCCCGGGAGATGTTCCCTGGCAGGCAATCTTACTAATTTTAATTGCCGATTTGATTTGTCTGGCTCTACTCGACCTGGGCTATAAATCTCTTATGTCTACCAATATGGTCGATAAAACTGCACAGTTGGGGGTGCTAAGTACCTGTAGTAAGCTCTTAGCTGCTCTATCTTTGGTGGCATTTTTTCCCAATCCGACTGTGGCTAGCTGGAGTTATTTATATTTCACCAGCTCTGTTGTGATGGCCACCGTAACAATTATCTTAATTAACAAAATGCTGGGCTCCCCTCGTCCGGTACTCTCAGAACTGCGCGCCAACATTGTCCAGGGGTTTTATTTCTCGATTAGCACTTCGGCCAATAACATCAATGCCAACTTAGATAAGTCGATGCTGAGCAAAATATCGGGAGTGGGGGCAACAGGAATTTATGCTTCTGCCTATCGCTTTATCGATGTGGGTAATACACCAATCCTGGCTTTATTTGGAGCGACCTACACCAGATTTTTCCAACATGGCGCTTCAGGAATCCGCGGCAGTCTGAGCTTTGGCAAAAAGCTGCTACCGGTTTTAAGTCTTTATGCGATCGCCAGCGTGGTTGGTTACCTGCTGATTGCTCCGTTTATCCCCACGATTCTCGGCGAAGATTATCGAGATGCCGTAGAGGCTTTACTGTGGCTTTCTCCTCTACCGGCGATCGCTACTTTTCATTATTTGGCTGCCGATGTTTTAACTGGTTCGGGCAATCAAAAATCCCGCAGCATGGTTCAAGTGGGCACGGCAATTCTCAATGTTGTCTTGAATATTATTCTGATTCCCCTGTTCTCTTGGAAGGGTGCCGCTTGCGCGACCTTGATTTCGGATTCTTTGAGGTTGATTAGCCTGTGGGTAATTGTTTATGTACTCTATCGGCGCGAAAGTAAGCAAGATTATTCTCCGGGATAGCTTATCTGTAGCTAACTCCTCTCTCATTTTGTTTGGCAAAAATGTTATGAAACGCTCTATATATCGACAAACAAGACAAAAAAATAATTATTCCCCGTTTAATTTACTTATTTTTATTTTTAATCAGCGATCAGGCAATTAAATAGCTGCCGATACATTTTTATTCTTAAATAATTTAACATCATGTTATTTAATTCTTTTGAGTTTATTTTTCTCTTTCTCCCCCTGACGCTGTTAGTCTTTTTTTATCTTGGCAGCAAGCCAGAATACGTCAAGAAACAGCTACCGGTTTTATGGTTGATTATTGCTTCTTTGATCTTTTATGGTCGATGGAAGCCACTAAACTTACCGTTAATTATTTTTAAGCAACGCAATCTTATTTTATTTTATTTTCTCTTGCTAAACTTTAATTTGATCCCGCAAAAAATATCAATTCAAGGTAGTCACAAAAAAATCCCTTTCAAAAATTAATCT
>JBCBIN010000306.1:0-5089 GCA_038524555.1 Cyanobacteria bacterium J06623_7
TCACGATAATCGACTAAAAAAATACGACGATTATTGTTGCGAGCAAAACGCTTAGGATGATTGGTACGCCTCATTCTTGGACAAATTCTTTCATCCCAAAACAAAGATTGATGCTTGGCAAAGTTTTGAACTGAGGTGGGAAACTGAGACAACAGTTCTAAATAAATATCGCAGGTAAGGGCGACGGCATCATCGACCCAAATATCAACATCTCTACCGGTAAACTGATGGTGCGATCGCAAAAGTTTGAGAATTTCTTGCCCTAAGCCAATCGGCGGTACGGGTAGTAAGACATCTTGCTGGGCTTCTAAAGCTTGATTGATTCGCTCCATAAGCTGCTTTTCTTGGAGACGGCGATGGGGATGACGCATCGTACCATAACTACCCTCTAGGATGAGAACGTCTGGCGCTAATCCGCGCAAATTCTCAATGGACATCCCCTCCACTAGCTGAAAATTAGATACAGAAAAATCGCCGCTATACATCACTTTATAGCTGCGATCGCTAGTTTTATAGGTTATTAGAATTGCCGCTGCCCCCGGCAAGTGTCCCGCTGGCACTAGTTCAATTGCTAACTCTTCATTAATTTCTAGCTGAGCCCCCCAAGGAATAACCTTACACCATTCGATCTGCTGGCTTCCTAGCTCGTCAATCCAATGACAAGGCAAAAGCCTGGCTGTCACCTGGCTCGTATAGATTGGCATTTGTGGGAAGGTTTGATGTAGCTGCCATAAACCCCGACAGTGATCTTCATGAGCATGGGAGCAAAAAACTAGATCGGCGGGGGGACTCGCTTGTTCAGCTAGAGGAGCGAGGTCTTCGACTCCACAATCGAGCAAGATACGGTGCTCTCCCAAGCACATCATCAAACAAACACCTTCATCTTCATGACCCACCGCGTAAGTAAAGCAAGATAAAGGTAGGGAATTCAATCCAGTTTTTCTCTGGTTGATTTTCATAATTATTACTCCCAATAACCCAGACTTTACTTTAGTTTCAGCACTAATGTACTGACTATCTCTAATTTAAGATCTTAAGTTATTGGAGTAATAATACTTAAATTTAATTGAAGAGAAATTAACTGTTGGCGGTAAGCAATCAACGAGAGTTATTTTGTATTTTGCTCCCTGTCTCAACCTGTTGTCCGCCCTGGAGAGAAAATATCCTCGGTTGGTGCGCGGTTAGTGGGCAGAACCATTGCCATCATATTTATCAGTGTCATAATAGCCGCCCTTAGTGCCGAAATAGAGACAGGCTACGGTAAATATTGCGGTTAAACCCAAGATTATTAACTTAACGTCCATAAAACTCAAAAATTATTTACTCAACTCCATAGACTAATGATAATGTGGCTCTAGCCAAACAATTCTGCAATAAATCTATCAATTGTTGCCTTATCTCCGGGAGATAAATCTTGCAATCGAAACTAGGTCGTAAAAAGACCAAAAAAAGCTCTTTTTTCTAATTGATGACACGCCCTCAATAAACTGAGATTAAATAGCCTCTTCAATCGTTTCGGTTGACGTTTGGGGTGTAGTTGCCGTCAGGGGAATTTCTTCTACCTCGGGCAATCTCTCTAGCAAAAGACGAGAAGATTGATTGCCCCCAGATAAACGCTTGAGCAGCTTGGGTCGCGGGTCGTGAATCAGACAGTAAATTTCATCTTCTACCTGCCAGGTTTCATCTGCCACCGCCACTAAGAAGTTGTCTCGACGCTTAACCAAAAGCGGTAGCATTTCTCCGCCACGAACTAATGCCTGTAAATGAGCTGACTTGAAAGAAAAATTAGACTCTTGCACAATTGTCTTACAGAGCTTGATCTGACCGTTATCAATATAATTACTCCAGGTCTTAACCGCTAGCTGAGAAACTAAAGCTCGGTCTACCTTGCTTTTACCCCCTTCAGTCGAATCATTTTGGGGAAATGCCGCTAAAACCCTCGGAGGCTGGAATTCTTCTCCCGCTCGCTGTGCCAAAACCAGATTTACTTCTCCATTGTTGGTTAAAGCTAAGAAAGTGCCGATCGATTCAATTCCCGCTTCCGCCAGAACTTCAGTATTCAGAGCGCTACTCTGAAATACGGGTAAATTATCTGCCTCTGCCTTCTGACAGGCTTCTGGATCTGTATCGATCATGACTACGGATTCTCCTAGCTGCTGAAACAGACGGCCTACGAAACGCCCCAAGCTGTTACAGCCAATAATTACGGCTCCTTTGGCATCACTAGAGGTTATTTGAAGCCAATTAGCCACCCATCTGGCGGTTAAACCCTGGAAAAAGACGGTCATCAAAATCGTTAAAAAGACCAGCGCTTTAATCGCATCACCACCGTTAATTCCTCGTTCAGTGAGTAAAATCGCAAACAGTGAAGCTACTGAAGCCGAGACGATGCCTTTCGGAGCAATCCAGGCTAAAAAAACTTTTTGTCGCCAGTTGAGATCGCTATTCCACGTACAAACCGCAACACCAATCGGTCGCACCACCAGCATGAGAACTGACACGGCTAAGACGCTACCCCAACCCAGAGCAAAAACGCTGGCAATGGAAAGATCTGCCGCTAGGAGGATAAACAGGACAGAAACACACAGTACCGTCAACTGACCCTTGAAGCGCTTCAACAATCTTTCTTCCGGCAGAGCCGAAGCTTTAACCACAATTCCCGCCACCACTGTTGCCATCAAACCTGATTCACTACGTAGGCTCTGGGATAGACCGAATAGACCCCAAACGGCAGCCAGGACAACCAAATTTTTTAGTTCATCCGACAGACTGCTAGCCTGCTTGAGCATCAAACCGAGTAGCCAGCCTCCAACTCCACCGACTAATGCACCTATTCCCAGACGCAGTATAAGCCCGCTCATAATATCGAGAGGAGCCGCATTGGTATTGAGAATAGTGTTCAGTACGACTACCGCTAAAATTGCACCTACAGGGTCAATTAATACGCCCTCTCCTTCCAATAGGGTGGCCACTTGCCGATCGACCCTAACTTGTTTTAGTAGAGGCCCGATTACGGTAGGACCGGTAACAACGACTAGAGAAGCATAGAGAAAAGCAATCGACCAGGGAAACTCTGCTAGCCAATGAGCCGCCATACCGCCACCAATTAAGGTTATCAAGGTGCCTACGGTCACGAGATTACGTAGACTGCCCGAAACTTTACCTAATTCCCGTAACTCTAAATTTAGCCCTCCCTCAAACAAAATTATCGCAACAGAAAGAGCGACTAATACTTCAAGCCCAACTCCCAGATCGTGAGGATGGAGTATATCTAAGGAACTAGAACCCAAGATAATACCAAATATCAGCAGAAAGACAATGCTGGGAACTTTGAAATATTCTCCTACTACCTGAGCACTAATACCTGCAAGAACGGTAATAATTATTTGGATAGTAATTTGAAAAGATTCTTCCATAAGATAAGCAAAAAAATTAGCGTTCTATGCAGACTTTCAATTGAGGGCTGTCCAGAGATAAATTGCTCGACTCGATCGCAGTTGTCTTATTTCACCAACCATCCTCATAATTTTAGCTAACCCCAAAATTTTGAAGAGCGAACTTCAACTCAGTGACTAGTTTATTGCACCTTGACTGAATCTTAAAGTTTTTCGCCTGGCGATCGCTTTAGTAGCCATGGAACTGCCAGAAAATTATGAGATAATTGCTACCGTCGCCAAAACTAGATCGAAGCAGCAGCGTAAATACTTTCATGGCGATTGGCAGAAAGAGATAAACTAATTAGGCCATATACGTCTGCGAAATTGTGTTAGGTTGCATTAGTCTAATCTAAAACCTTAAACAGAAAGAGTAATCTATAAATATCGCTATTAATTTACTCCAGCTATTTTTTGGCTCCAGATATTTTCCTGGGTAATCTTGGGTTAAATTATCTCCCTCGCAGAACGAAATGTTATTTTTAGATGCATAATTTCTTTGCTTCAACTAATCACAACAGTCGGTTAAGTAATCAATGGTTGCTGCATTAATCTATGTCTATTCACCACAGATCAATCTGGAGACGCTCAGCTAAGAATCTACGTCAGGGTGATGTTTGGCTTGAATATTTGTGCTTAATTTGCTTATCTCTAGCCGCACTGACCTTATTTTTAGTTAATTTATCGAGCTTATCTCTAATTGATTATCAGGAAGCAACTATAGCTAGCGTGGCGCGGGAGATTATCGCTAGTGGGCATAGAATTGAGTGGATTTTTCCTACCTTATGGCATGAGCCTTATTTAGACGCTCCTCCCCTGATACATATTATGGTAGCGATCGCCTACAAACTTGGAGGAATTAATGAGTTCACGACCCGTTTTCCCGGTGCTTTGCTAGGAGCACTATCAGTTTTGTTACTGTACCAAATTGGACGGGAAATATTTGTCGCTCGCTTGCCGGCTTTGTTTTCAGCATTGGTTTATCTTACCTGTCTGCCGGTAGTCCGCTATAGTCGCTTGGCAACCTTAGATGGACCGCTGCTTTTTTTTCAGTTGATTGCTGTTTGGGCAGTTTTGCGATCACGCCGTGATCTTAAGTGGACTGTAGTTACGGGCATGGGTTTTGGCTTGATGAGCTTGACTCATAGTTTATTTAGCCTCCAATTTTTATTACTAATTCTCTTATTTTTATTTTGGGATACTCCTCGTCTACTCAGTTCGGTTTGGTTCTGGGGCGGACTGCTAATTGGCGCATTTCCTGCCGTGACTTGGTACACTTTGTTCCTGTGGCGCCATCGAGCTTTAGGATTTAATGCGGGTTGGGGACAGTTATTGTTAAATTCTGCCCCTTCTGTCAGCCTGGAGTCTACATCTTTGGGTTATTATCTGCTCCACAGTATGCAGTATTTCCTGCCCTGGTTAGCGATCACATTTGCCGGGATACAGCTACTCAAGCACAACCTCCATTGGGGATGGGGCAAGTTACTGGCAGTTTGGCTCGGCGGCTACTTGATTCTCGGTTTACTGCTGCAAAGAAGTGATTTTTGGTTGGTTTTACCGCTCTATCCTGCTTTGGCTCTAGCTACAGGAAAATATCTAGACTATGTTCGCAATCTACCGAGCTTTATTATTTATCCCCGCACCTCAGTCTACTG
>JBCBIN010000307.1:0-5073 GCA_038524555.1 Cyanobacteria bacterium J06623_7
AATCTTTTTTGACTACCTTGTGGAAATTATTGATTTTTCCTAGTTTTGTGTAAGGTTAGCTAGTAGTCATAAAAAGATCGCACTCTACTGACTGAGACAGGCGATCGCCCGCGTTCATCATAGGACAAGACTTGATTCTCAATCTTGGCAGCTTAATAACTCTGACTAGAAGAATCTAAATCTAGGTTGTAATTAGCGGGTAGTTCTGCTTCGGTGGGAGTTTGGGCACGACCGTTACTAGAAGCTCCATTGTAAGTGCGATCGCCCGAACCGTTATTATCACCACCCGAACTCTTATCTGGTCGTATGAGAGATTCTAGACCTTTGATAATGATATAGAGAGACGGGACTAAAAATAGGGTTAGGGCAGTGGCAAACAGCATGCCACCAAACACTGCGGTACCTAAAGACCAGCGGCTAGAAGCCCCCGCACCAGTGGCAACTACCAGGGGATAGAAGCCAACTAAACTGGAGATGGCGGTCATTAAAATGGGACGAAAACGCTCTTGTCCCGCCTTAATTGCCGCTTTGACTGTATTTAATCCCTGTTCCTTAAGCTGGTTAGCATATTCAACGATTAAGATGGCATTTTTGCTAGCCAGTCCAATCAGCATTACCAGACCAACCTGTACATAGACATCATTGTTAATAATCGGCCAAATACTACCGGCCTGAAGAATATTGGCCCGCAGCCAAATTGCCGCGATCGCTCCCAAAACTGCTAAGGGAACCGTAAGCATGATAATAATTGGGTCGATATAGCTTTCATACTGGGCGGCTAGAACCAAGAATGCCATTAATAAGCCCAAACCAAAAATTAGTCCTGCTTGTCCTCCGGCAGATTTTTCTTCTAGTGCCGTGCCAGTCCACTCATATCCTAAGCTAACGGGCAGGATTTCGGCGGCTACTTCTTCCATCGCCTGTATTGCCTGTCCCGTACTGTAACCCGGTGCGGGGGAACCCTGAATTTTAATCGAGCGGAACAGATTATAGTGGGTAATTGTTTGTGGCCCCGTAAATTCCTTAAGCTGTATTAATGTACCCAAAGAAACTAGTTCGCCGCTGTTGGCAGTAACGTATAGTTTGGCAATATCCTGGGGATTAGAGCGAAAATCACCATCAGCCTGAACATAAACCCGATACTGTCTTTGTCCCAGCACAAAATCATTGACATAGCTCGAACCTAAATAAGATTGGAGGGTCGCAAAAATATCGTCAATATCGACTCCTACTCCCTTAGCCAGATCGCGATTTACCTCTACCTCAATCTGTGGTGTATTAGCAGCAAACTGGGTAAACGCTGCCCCAATTTCTGGTCTAGCATTGGCAGCACCAATCATTTTGTTGGCATTTTGGACCAGCACGGAAATAGGTAGACCCCGACGATCCTGTAGCTGAAATTCAAAGCCACCAAAAGAACTCAAACCACGTACGGGTGGCGCATTAACAGCGAAGGCTCTCGCCCCGGTAATCTGCTGGAAAGAACCATTTAGCCGACCGAGGATGGCATAGATCGACTGTTCTTTTTTCGGTCGCTCCGACCAGGGTTTCAGCTTGCCAAAGACAAAACCACGGCTGCTACCGTTACCCTCAAAGCCAAAACCGCTGATGGCAAAATAACTTTGAATATCGTCCACCGCCGCAATCTTCTCTTCGACCTGCTCCATAATGTTTTGGGTGTAGTTGAGAGCAACGCCATCAGGAGCCTGAACGATAGTAAAGAAATATCCCTGGTCTTCTTCGGGGATAAAGCCCGTTGGCACTAAGTTATAGAGAAAATAGGTAAATATCAAGAGTGCGGTAAAGCCAGCCAGCACAAAAGGACGGACAAATTTCTTGGATAAGAAAGTAATAGCCCGGGTATATTTGTCCGTAATCCAGTCAAAAACTCGATTAAACTTGCAAAATAGCTTACCGAGAATGCCGGTTTTCTCTTGAGCCGGACGCAGCAAAATTCCCGCCATGGTGGGGGAAAAAGTCAGGGCGTTGAAGGTAGACAGGGCAACGGCAAACACAATTGTCAGGGCAAACTGCTTGAAAATTACCCCTGTAGAGCCGGGGAAAAACGATACAGGCACAAACACCGCCATTAATACCAGGGATGTGGCAATAACCGCCCCGCTCAACTCATTCATCGTGTCCAGGGCAGCCGCTCTCGGCTTCATACCTCGCTCTACTTTCGTAGCGATCGCCTCTACTACAACAATGCCGTCATCCACTACCAGTCCGGTAGAAAGCACCATGGCAAACAAAGTGAGGGTATTAATCTGAAAGCCAAAGACATTGAGGAAGGTAAATGCACCAATTAGAGATACGGGAATGGCGATCGCCGGAATAATAGTCGTGCGCCAGTCCTGCAAGAAAATAAAGATAATTAAAACCACCAGCAGCACCGCCTGAACCAGAGTTTTTACCACCTCTGTCATCGATACCTGGACGAACTCTGTTGTATCGAGGGCAATCTCATATTCCATCCCGGGAGGAAAGTTTTCGGCTAGTTCGGCAACTGTCTCCTTAACCGCACGACCAACATCTAGAGCATTACTCCCCGGAAGTTGAAATACCCCCATGCCCACCGTGGGGTTACCCTTAAAGCGAGCGGAAGTATCATAATTTTCAGCTCCTAGCTCGGCATAACCAACATCCTTGAGTTTAATCAGATTACCGCTTTCTCCCCTACCAATGACAAGATTATCAAACTCTTCTGCACTCTTTAACCGTCCTGAAGCGCGGAGGGTAAACTCAAACTGCTGGTTGCTAGGAGAAGGCTGTTTACCAATGCTACCCGCCCCCACCTGGATATTCTGTTCCCGTAAAGCGTTGACTACATCTTGGGCACTCAGTCTACGCGCCGCCAGAGCATCAGGATCGAGCCAGAGACGCATAGCATATTTACGTTCACCAAAAATGACCGTGCTGCCCACTCCTTCAATTCTTTTAACGCGATCGACGAGATAGAGATCGAGATAGTTACTCAAAAATAAATCGTCATACTCGCCATTTTCTGCGAAAAAAGCAATTCCCATTAGCAGATCGGGAGAAGCCTTCTGTACCGTTACTCCCGTTTGCTGAACGACCTCAGGTAGTTGTGGTTCGGATAGGGCGACTCGATTTTGGACGTTAACCTGGGCAATATTGCGATCGGTACTGGGAGGAAAAGAAACGACAATATTACTGATACCGTCGTTACTAGTGTTAGATGAGACATAGCTCATGCCCTCTACACCGTTAATTTCTCGCTCGACAATAGTAGTTACATTACTTTCGGCTGTTTCCGCATCCGCACCGATATAGGCAGAACGAACTTCAATCTGGATGGGCGCGACCTGGGGTAATTGCGAGATTGGCAACATGGGAATACTAATTCCCCCAATCAAAACAATGATGATGGCGCAAACCGTCGTCAGGACTGGTCTTTTAATAAACGTATCGGCGATACTGAGGATCATTGTAATTACTGATTATTTGCACTAAAGTATTCCCTTCGGTCACGAAGCTACATGGGGCTAAAGCCTTTGTCCTTTAAAACTGATTACTGTTGACTGTTGACTGATTACTATTAACGGCGGTTTCTGCGCCGAGATCGATTGGTGTTCCGTCGGCAAGATTGAGAATGCCGGAAGTAATTAGACGATCGCCAGGTTCGACTCCCGAAATCACCTGGTAGGATTGACCCTGAATTCCTCCTAGCTCTACCGGACGCTGTTGGGCAACGAGAGCGGTGGAACCATCTTCCTGTTTTTGCTCTACTGCCACGAAGACAAAGCTCTTACCGGCAATGCGGGAGACTGCCACAGTGGGAACTAATAACCCCGACTCGGAGGACCAAATAATTCTGGCTCTGGCAAAGCTATCGTCTTTTAATCTGCCGTTATTCTTGAATGGTGCCTTAACTAAAATTGCCTGGCTGCTGCGATCAGTACGAGGGGAAATAAAGCTAATATTACTTTCGGCAATAGCTTCACCCTGGCGATCAATTAATTCCACCGGTAGACCCAACTCCAGCTTACTGGCTTGTCTGAGAGGAACGCCGACATTAAGCTCTAGGGTGTCGTTTTGAGTGATACTGGTGATTTGAGTTCCCGCTTCGAGATAATCCCCAACTTTGGTCTGAATATCTCCCACTATGCCACCAATTGGGGCGGTGATGCGATTAAAGTCTAAATTTTCGGTGGCAATATCGACTCGACTTTCGGCTTGCTTAAGGGATGCTTGTTGTCCAGCGATCGCGGCTCTAGCGGAATCGACTCTTTCTCTGGCAGCACTAAGGGTTTTCTGGCTAGAATTTAAAGCTGCTTGAAGTGCTTCTGTCTGGGCTTGCGCGGCGTTGATATCTCTGGTGCGATCGTCTAATGTTTGCCGGGATTGGGCTCCTTCCTCAACCAAAAACTCGGTTCGTTTCATATTAGCCTGAGCTAGGTCTAGTTCTGCCTGCTGTTCTCGTAAATCGGCTTTGCTCTGTTCGACACCTGCTTCTGCCCTAGCAACCTCTGCTTCCGCAGCTCGTAAATCGGCTTGGGCGTTCTGGACGTTAGCTTGCTGAATGCCTACCTCAGATTGTGCCGCTGCGACTTCTCCCTGTTCTCTGCCTAGCTGTAACTGGGCAATTAGATCCCCTTGCTGGACTACATCTCCTTCCCGTGCGGCTATCTCGATAACACGACCCTCAACTCGCGGAGCCAGGGCAACCCTCTGCTGGGCTTCTAAACTGCCAACAAATTCTGAGCTCAACTTGACGCTGTCATCTGACAAATCTTTAACTTCGACCAGAACCGCTGGAGGAGGACCCTGTGCTTCCGGCTGCTGTTTACCACAACCTGTTAAAACCAGAAACATAAAAGATGCACCAAAGGCGCTGCTGGCGATTGCTTTATTCTTTTTCACAGCAATAATAAATAAATAGTTAAGCTTACAACCTTGGTATACAATATGGCTTGGTTAGACTCTTTTTTGCAAGTAGAAACTTACAAGTACTATAGTTACTTCATGGTTCCCATTGATAATTTAAAACCTTTACTAGACAAGGATTGTCCGATTCGTCAAGTGATTAATATAGTCGGAGACAAATGGACT
>JBCBIN010000308.1:0-5065 GCA_038524555.1 Cyanobacteria bacterium J06623_7
ATATTGGCTCTAATTTATTAATTTTGGGCGACCTACCCCTATCTACCGACACCAATCCAATTCAAGTTGCCGTAGCCTTGCTGAAAATAGTTCTGGCTTCATTTGTCGGCATTAAGCTGTTTAAGCGATCGCGCTATAAAAATCTCAAATTTATCGCTCTATTCTTACTCATACCCAGTCTCTTATTACTCAGTCAATATATTTACCTCGACTGGACGACTATTATTGGGGCTTTGGTGGCGATCGCCATTTTGAGTCTATCGGTTTATGCTATCTACTATTTAATCAAACAAGAACCCTGGCAATGCTGGCTTTATATCATTTGTTTGATGCTTTCTTTGCCTCTTCCTATGTTAATTACCGACATTATCAACCAGGGACAGAGTTCGACTGCACCAAGATATTTAATTCCCTGGCAGCTCAGTATCTTAATCGCGATCGCCTATATTTTAGAAGCGAAACTAAACTATCGACAACTCTATCTAAAACACTTACAGGCACCAAGATTATGGTCGTCGCTACTAATTGCTTTCCTCGCGATCGGCATCTATTCTAATGTCCGCAACCTTAATGTGTCGCCGTTCTATCAAAAAGGAAGAAATATTAATAATCCGGCGATCGCTAAAATAATTAATGATAATCATGCTGATAAATCCAGCTTGGTAGTTGTCGAAGCAGGAGAGGCAATGGATTTAGTTTCACTGGCATATTCTCTCGCGCCCGATGTTAAGTACAAAGTGATAAAATCCGCAGCAGATCTAAATAATTATCTGCCCAGATTTCAGCAGGTTTATCTACTCAAGCCGACTCCAAACATCAAACAAGATTTACGTACATCGTCGCTAGAATTACGGCAGGTATATAAGTCTCATGTATATAGTGCCGATGAATTTCCTTTAGACTTATGGCAGATTGGCGTTGGTCATTAGGTAATGTAGCAAATAGGCTGTTTTTTATCCTAAAAGATATCGCTACGCATATAGCTCTCAGCCTTTTCAATTTGTATATTTTTTCGAACCGATAAATAAATTACAAATAGCGTTACGCATTTACCAACGCCCTTAACTTTAAACGTAGTCTATTCAACTATAGTCATTCTAATTAATTTCCATACCATTTTTAAGTTGTTAGTTCGGAGGACGAGGAACTGAGTACTGAGGACTAGGGAAGAGGGAGCAATAAATGGTACGCAAGTTCCCATGTTTTTTATTTGGAATGACCATATTAACAATAATCGAATTACAAGAGCGATCGCAGATGAAGCGGTATCCTTCAAGAACCTTTTCCCCTTAACCCTCATCTTTTACCCAGCTTTGGCAAATTAATTTATTTCCTGACAGTTAATAATATTGATTACAGTGGTCGTAGGCTTCATCGATAGTTCGATAGGGAACTGCTGCCGAACTCTTATGGTAATACAAACTTCCTTCGTACTCTAGAAACCCAAACTCTCGATAAGATGCTGCAGAAGGCTTGTCGTCGGTATTGATATGTTTATAGCGATACCAATCATCATCACCAAAAATAGATTTGGAGTCTTTAGAATTGAGGGAAATACGTCTGGTCATGTGTTTAAAGCAACGTCGCTTGCCTTCATCGCTACCGAGGGGATAAATTCGGGTTGATGTCTTTATCTCATCATTGACTTCAAAGTCGCCGCATATAGCTTGGGTGTAGGTTATCTTTTGGTTGATGGCAAGATCTTCTTTGCTTCTTTCTTTGTAGGTATAGTCAAAAGGTAGCTTTGCCTCTAAGGTTTCGCTTTCAATCATGCCGCTAGAAACCACCTCTTCAAAAGCCTCTAAGGAAGTAGCAATATTAGCCGCTTCACTATTTTCTAAAAAAGCATCTAGTAGAAGATCTTCATCCATATCGCCGTAATAAACAATGTAATGAAGTTTGTGTTGTGGCGCTTTACGTTCTAGATAGAGATGATTGTCTTTTTCTTTTTTCTTTTTATCAAACTTAAAGTCTTCCGAATACCCCTCGTCTTTATAATCTTTCCAAGCGGTATAAGCCTTAGCTAAATCTCGATCTACAAGTGCATCCGATCTCGCATAATCTGAAACGTTACGAATCGCTACTTTGAGTCCTTTTTCTGGCTCTATTTCTGGGTCTCTAAATTTAAATTTACCTTTATAGTCTAGAGGATGAAGATCTCCCTCGCATTGAAGACTAATTAAAACTACTTTATCGGGAGCAACATCTTCCAAATAAGATTTTCCGTAGTCTTCATGTTCAAAGATAATATGAGGAACCATTAAATCTCTTTCAGGATAAAGTTGCCCTTGTGACTCCTCTACATTACTAAATTGCGCTGTTTTGAAGTTCTCTCCGGCATGGGTCAGGGCTGCGGTAAGATTCATTCCGGCAATGGCGGCAATTAGGATTAATTTGAAGTGTTTCATCGAAGTAAAGTTCAGGGATAATTTTAGTTTTTGCCGTTACCAATCTTTAGGCAAGGCAATTAGCCGATCTGCAAAAATACCTAGTCTACTATAGCGTTGTGATCGCTATTCAATAATAAATTTATTTTGTTTACCAAGCAGATTAAGAGTTAACAAACTGCACCTATATCATTGCTTTATATTAAACTTTAATTATTTCATAAAAACTTTATCGAACTAGCTTTTTTTTCGGAATATACTGAAGCTTCAAGTAGTTAATCTAACTGATTAGATATTTTGCAATTTAATCCCAATTATTTTTAAAGTAATTATATTTATTTTTTTAGGCAATATCTAGGATAAGAAGAGATAAACAAAACAACTATTCACATAGCTAAAAGTCTCGGTAATATCCTTAATTATCACTTTCAACTTATTACTTAAGCTAAGCAGTACCAGTATGTCCAAAAATATTATGGTGCGATCAACAGTTCCTGAATTATTAGGAGAAACCCTAAATAAAGCGGGTTTAATTTCTCCCGCTCAAATTGATGTAGCGTTGACCGATTTAAATTACAATCCAGATTTGCGTATCGGCGAAGTGTTCGCCCTCAGAGGTTGGCTCGGACAACAAACAGCAGATTTTTTTGCGGATGAATGGCATCCTTTGTTAATCCAAAGCGACAAATATCCCTTGGGGTATTATTTAGTCAAGTCGGGACTCTTAACTGGAGAACAGACTTACTTAATGCTGCAAGAACAAAAGCAACTTTGGATTAAGTTTGGTTCGATCGCGATTCTACGTGGTTTGATTACTCAAGAGACGCTAAACTTCTTTTTGGATCGTCTATTTCCCGGTACATCTGCCGATCCTCCGGCAATAGGAGCGAAATCACCACAGCCAGCAGAGCCTCCCACCACGGTCGAAGTTGAGCCAACGATCGAGCCAAAGACTACGGTAGAAATCGACTATGACAATATTCCCTGGATTGATTGAATACTAGCCAGGGCGTGTCATCACTCTAGTTTAGACAGGTGGCTGTAATTAAATATAAGATGAATTTGTTGTAGCTTGGGGATAAGAAACGAGCCATGAATTTCTGTCCCGAAGTCCGAATAACTATTTTGTCTATCTAACTTAGTTAACCGTGTCCGACAAAGATATTGCCATAGATCGGAAAAAATTATCATTACGACAGCAGATCGCTTTTTATTTTGATGATACGGACACCAACATTGGTTTGGGTTTAAATCTGGCAATATTAAGCTTGATTCTGCTTTCTTCAGCGATTTTTGTCGCTCTAACCTATCCTATTGGGGATAAGATTAAAACTTGGTTGAAGATTGTCGATTTAATAATTTTATTGTTATTTGGTGGCGAGTATCTTTTACGTCTGTGGTCAGCAGATGACCCCAAGAAATATTTTCTGAGCTTTTTTGGCTTAATCGATCTGATTGCGGTGGTGCCCTTATTTTTTGGTTGGGCAGATATTCGTTTTGTACGCGTCTTTCGCTGGTTTCGGATTCTTCGCATTGTCCGTTTTTGGCAGATTGAAAAGAAAATCCTGGGCTTTAAGACCGAAGACAGTATCATTTTTGTCCGAATTTTCCTCACCCTATTTACGCTAATTTTTGTCTATGCTGGCTTAATCTATCAGGTAGAACATCAGATAAATAGCGATCGCCTGGTCAATTTTTTTGATGCCTTCTACTTTGTGGTCGTGACTATGACGACAGTGGGTTATGGCGACGTAACTCCTTTATCTCAAGCAGGTAGATTGATGACAGTCTTGATGATTTTTACCGGGGTGTTGTTTATTCCCTGGCAGCTAAGCGAGCTAATCGGACAGGTGGTTAAAAGTTCCAATCTGGTGGAACAAAAATGCTCTAGCTGTGGTTTGTCCCGCCACGAACCAGATGCTTTATTCTGTAAGCAATGCGGTACGGAATTGCCTCCTGAATCAGCTCGAGCAACTGATTAGGCACTGATTACTACTTTTAAGGTTAGCCCTGTCATACGCCACGTCTCAAAACAGTTGGCAAATAGAACTTCGCTAGCGGCACCGAGGTCGCCATCTTCCCCGACAAAACCACCTTCGATCAATCTGCCTCTCCTGGTTTCTAAATTGAGGCGAGTACCTTCTGTTTCCTGTTTTAAAATCAGTTTACCCCTGGCTAATACCTGTCCCGCACGGCTAATAATGGCACATTCCATCTGTCTTATAATCTAGTTTACTAAGCGACAAAGACGAGTATCATCGCACATTATTGGGGAATTGTGGGTAAAAACACCACTCCGATCGCAATTATCTCGGCAATTATATTAAGAATTAGACAGCGACCTGTTCCTGAACTTTTGCCAGGGCTATTCTCGCGCGCTCTAGGTCGTAGGGCTGGGGTTTAACCTGGGGTTGATAATCTTGAGGGTGAGATTGACCATGGCGCAACACCGCATTTACTAAAAGACAGTCGCGATCGCTAAAGTTAATTGAACCGTGTAAAATACCTCGGGGAATAGTTACTATCTGGGGAATTTCTTCCGTGAGGGGAATGTATTGATATTGACGATTATATAAAATTACTAAGACAAAACTACCTCTCACAACTAAACTACCTTTGAGAGAATAGTAATAATCTCTACAATTAATTTTGTGCGAGTTTTATTTTTGTCTTAAAAA
>JBCBIN010000309.1:0-5063 GCA_038524555.1 Cyanobacteria bacterium J06623_7
AAATATACGCGATGTGGGGCATAAACGAGCTATTTCAATTGACACCGAACCCGTACCCGCACCGATATCCCAAACTGTTTGCTGGGGCTGTAAAGCGAGTTCTCCTAAAATAGCCAAACGAACCTCTTTTTTCGTGATTAAACTAGGGCGATCGGCAAAACTAAGAAAGCTAGAGTCGGGCAATCCTAGCAGGGGTAAATTAGCTAATTCTAAACTGTCCGTTCTTGGTTCTCTCAACAAAATTATGACGTTTAAACTGGCAAAATCAGATTGGTCTAGCTGGCTTAATTTAGCTAGTTCTGTCGGCGCAAACTGGCTGACTTTTTCGGTTACATCACCCAAATTTTCGCAAATATAAAAGCTATAGCTAAGGGGTAGTTCTAAGGACAGAAACAGCCGCGCGATCGCTCCTGGATGATTGCTTCCGTCGGTCAGAACCGCAATTTTTTCTTTGCCCTGTTTCCATAGCTCTACTAGCCGGTCTGTTGCACGTCCATGAACGCTGACTAATTGGGCATCTTGCCAGGGTATTTTTAACCGGTTGCAGGCTAGCTGAACTGAGGTTAGATGGGGATAGAATGTAATGGTATCGGGGTCAAATTTGCTTAAAAGCAGTCTACCCAAACCAAAAAATAAGGGGTCACCGCTGGTTAAAATAACTATTGAATGAGTTTCGAGATTGAATTGAGCGATCGCTATTAAATCCCGGTCGAGATCGACTAGAGTTAGCTTTTGAGCTGGGTGTTCGGCAAAATAGCTTAAGTGGCGCTTCCCTCCTGCTAACACCGTGGCGTGATCGATCTTTTCCCGGGCAGATGTGCTTAAACCGGCTGCACCATCTAAACCAATGCCCACGACCGCAATTACCAAATTTTTACCTCCGAGACCGTCGATTTTGTCTTATTCTGATTCTGAATTACCGTTAAACAGTCGATAGCCAAGGTATAGCAGAAAACCAATGGCAGCGATACTAACAACACTGCTGACAACATGGAGTACCGCCCCTACAATAGAAAATCCCAACCAGACTCCACCAATAGCAACTGCGACTTTACCAAATTTGGGCAGACTGTTGAACAAGCTTTTACTCTGGTCAATCCAGTTCTGTATCTGGGGCGAAGGATTAATTTCCACTTCGGGCAAGACAGACTTGAGGCTGTCCATCGGTTTAGAGTCAGTCTTCTGATTCAAATCCGCTTCCATTTCATCTAGCTTACTTTGTAGATCGCGTTCTGGAGCACTCATGACTATTTAAAACTCTTGTATGAGGTAGATATACAGATACATTTACTTTAGGGTAGCAAATAAACTCCTCAAGGAATGATGGTGATTTCTCAGCTGAGTTACAGTAAATCTCTTACTAAGATATATGTACTCAAACTCGATCGAGATCCCAAATTAAATGTTAATACTAGTTACCGAGCAAAATACGGTGGAAAAATGTTGGAAGCGATATTGTTTGATTTAGACGGTACGTTAGCAGATACAGACTCAATTCATTTTGCGGTGTGGCAAGACATCCTGATTAGATACGATTTAGATATAGATCGCTCTTTTTATCGACAGCGTATTTCTGGTAGAACTAATTCCAAAATCATTAAAGATATTATTCCCCAGCTAACCCTCGAAGATGCTTGGAAACTAGCAACCGAGAAAGAAGAAAGCTATCGTCGTCTGGCTAATTCATTGTTACCGACTCCTGGTTTGAACCGTCTGATCGAGCTGACAGAAAGAGCCGAACTAAAAAAAGCGATTGTTACTAATGCTCCTGAGGATAATGCGATCTACATGCTCAAGGTATTGCGCTTGAGCGATACTTTCCGGACTGTAATTATGGCTAAAGATGCGCCCCCAGGAAAACCAGATCCAGCCCCCTACCAACTGGCTTTAAATCGTTTGTTAGTTAAGAGCGATCGCGCGATCGCCTTTGAAGATTCGGCAGCAGGAATTTATTCGGCAGTCAACGCCGGAATCTACACGATCGGGATTACCTCTAGTCATCCAGCCGAGGATCTACTTAATGCCGGGGCAGATTTGACCATTCAAGATTTTAATGACGAGAAGCTATGGGAGTTTTTAGATAGTCAGCAACAGTTAACAGTCAACAGTTAACAGTTAAGAGCTTTAGTCTATGGTCGCTTGATGTAAACCAGCGAAATCAAACAGTTCGGGGTCTGCTAGGTGGGATGGGGCCACGTTTTGGAGACTATGAAACAGACTATTAATTCTGCCAGGGCTTTCTCTTTCCCAATTTTGCAGCATTTGCTTGATTTGCACCCGCTGTAAATTTTCTTGGCTACCACAAAGATTACAGGGAATAATCGGAAAATCTCGCACCCGAGCATATTTTTGAATTTCTGCTTCGCTACAGAAGGCTAGAGGACGAATAACAATATTTTTCTCGTCATTACTCAGTAATTTAGGAGGCATCGCCTTAAGTTTTCCGCCATAAAACATATTTAAAAATAGGGTTTCGACAATATCATCCCGATGGTGACCCAAGGCAATTTTTGCAATCCCTTCTTCCTGAGCGACTCGATAGAGAATTCCCCGTCGCAGGCGGGAACACAAGCCGCACATGGTCTTACCTTCGGGAACGATACTGGTAACCGTGCTGTAGGTATCCTGTTCGACGATGCGATAGGGCACGCCTAAATTTTCTAGGTACTCAGGAAGTACTTCTGGGGGGAAGCCCGGCTGTTTTTGATCGAGATTGACTGCCAAAAGTTCAAACTCAATCGGTGCTTTGCGCTGTAGACTCAAGAGCATATCTAGCATCGTGTAAGAATCTTTGCCACCAGACAGACATACCATGACGCGATCGCCCGCTTCGATCATATTGTATTGAGCGATCGCCTTGCCCACCTGTCCTCGCAGCCGCGCCTGAAGCCGCTTGAAATTTTTGGAAGTGCGCATCTTGGTTGCTGTCATATTTGCCCCGAGTAGTTTGTTTATCTATATTTTTTCTATAGTTTAAAACTAACTCTACCTCAGACTAGAGGGAGTCACTGGCAGCAATAAAGTCAGTGGCAGTTATGGAACTAGGGTTAATGCCAACTAAAGTACCAATTTGGCGCTCGGCAAAGGAAATTGTTGTATTTCTCCCGGCACTGGTTAAGACCAAATCTTCAAAGCCAATACCGCTTGAGAGCGCAATTTTGTCGGTACCGATTGTAAAGTCAGTAATATTGCTTCTACCACCGTTGGTTCTGAGGATAAAAGTATCCATGCCCCCATTACCCACTAAGCGATCTGTACCGCGATCGCCATCGATAATATCGTTACCGTTGCCCCCAACTAGGGTATCTGCCCCCGCGCCGCCGTGGAGTAGGTCGTCACCGTTATTCCCCGAGAGTAAATCGTTACCGTTGCCCCCCGCCAGATTATCTGCTTCCGCTGCCCCAGTAATGGTATCGTCCCCCGCTAAGCCAGAAATAAGATCGGATTGAGGAGTACCGTCGAGGTCATCTGCCATTGCCGTCCCCGAAATCGTATTGACCCGATCTATAGAAGTTACTACTAGATCGTAGAAACCGGTGGTCGAGCCCGCATTATTACTAAAGTTATTGCTGCCAGCCAGGGGGTCATAATCGAAGTTGCCAAAGCTACTCACCCCAAAATAGTATGCTCCCGTAGTAAATGCCGTAAATTCGAGATAGGAATCTAGGTTAGAATTTTCGTCGGGGGCAGAACCATCGTCATTTATTCCCAGTTCATTGCCCTCACTATCAAAGACTTTAATAATAGTATCGAGGCGATTATCTACCGCAGTATCAATATCAAAGCCAACTGTATCGCCCCGGTTGAGGTTAACCTGGTAAATATCTAGATCTGCCGTAGTCGAGATCCCATCGCTAATAGTTAGGGGAGTAGAGTCAAGTTCGATCGCGATCGCTTCATCAAGCGTATTGTCAATATCGGTATCGGCAACTATAGGAGCGGAATTAATGTTTAGTTCGTAGGCACCACTGCTAAATCCCGTGGAGGGACTAAAATTGTTGCTGCCGTTGACCACATCATATTCTCTGTTCCCATCGCTACTAACGCCGATAAAATATTCTCCTCCAGCAGCCGGGGCAAAATTTAAGCGAGAATCTGTGTCCGAATCTGCATCGGGGGCAATCTGTCCATCATCATCATTATCAAAGGTCAACTCATTGCCCAAACTATCAAAGAGGCGTAGGTAAGAATCTAGCTCAGAATCCAGACCAACCGTGTTTAACTCGATTGCAACTCCATTACCCGTCCCTAACTCCAGGGGATAGAGATCCACATCATCAGGGTGCTCTATTTCTGCACTTACTGAGCCATTGAGGTTGCGATCGCTAACTTCAGCGATGGCGTTATCTGGGTCACTATCTGGCTCTACTTCTAAGATTTCAATTCCCAGTTCATAGCTCCCTGTAGTGGTAAAAGCCGTAACCACATCAGTAGAAAAATTGGATCTGCCCCGAACCGGATCGTAATTAAAGTTTCCGGAGGTTCCCACCCCAACATAGTAAGAACCAGGGGTATCGGCCACAAAGCTGAGAGATGAGTCCGCCGAAAAGTTGGCGGTAAAGTTGGCATCGTTGTTATCATCAGCAGCTAACTCGTTACCATCGGCATCAAATAAACGTAGATAGGAATCCAACTCCGAATCCAATCCATTAGTATTGAGGTCGAGATTGACCCCTTCTCCCGCTTCTAATTCCAGTTGATAAAAATCGACATCTAGTTCTCCAGCAATTTCCCCCGACAGCATCTCATTATTACTGTTAGGAGGCAAGTTTGTAGCGATCGCTTCAGAGATAGTATTATCAGGGTCGTTATCTGCTGCTACAGGCGCAACTTCCACCTCTAGCTGATATTCTCCTGTACTTATCCCTCGGTTCCCAGAAAAATTGAGATTGGTATTGCCGTTGATGGGGTCGTAGGCAAAATTACCCGCGCTACTCACGCCAATAAAATATTCTCCTTCGGCACTGGGTAAAAAAGCGATCGCCGAATCTGTAGCAGTACTGCTTAGGTCGCCACTATCATCATTAAAGGCGAGTTCGTTACCCTCCGAGTCAAATACCCGC
>JBCBIN010000310.1:0-4992 GCA_038524555.1 Cyanobacteria bacterium J06623_7
CCCCGCTGCTGCGCTAGTGCCATCAACCCGGCGTAGTAAATTGGACTAGCAATACTGGTGGCATCCTGCATCAAACTGCCGCCTCCCCAAATGAACACATCGGACTGTTGTAAAACTTTTAAGAGGGTAAAGGTCGATTTGCGATCGCAACTATAGACATCGTAATTTTTCTTAGTTTCAGCAGGGTTTCCCGACAGCACAATCGGCTCAACGGATTCGGGCAGCATTTGTAACAGTGACATCAATAATGCTTCATCTCCCGCATTACCCATGCCATAATATCCACACAATACTGCTCTAGTAGGACTCATTTATCTGACTAACTTTAATACTGTTGAGTTGAAGATATCATTGTTTTCGATTTTAAGCTTGAAGCTATAGCCTTGAAAGTATATTTCTCAGAAGAAAATCCCCTGCTTAATTTATTTCATATTACTTTTTTGTAATGGATAATCTTATTGTTGATCGCGCGTTGGTTGAATATCAATCGAGTTTAGATAATCTATTAAAACGTCTCCAGGTATTCGCCCAGGAAATTAATAACCAGCAGCTAGAGGTGACGATTCGCAATCTGCGAGGGAATATTAATGAGCCATTTTTATTTGTGGTGGTAGGAGAGGTTAAAGCCGGAAAAAGTAGCTTTGTTAATGCCTTGTTACAGGCCGATATCTGTAAAACTGCCGCCGATCCCTGTACCGATGTTATTCAGCAGCTTGTCTATAGCGAGGAACAGTACGAGAAGCCCGTTAACCAATATTTGCGAAAAATTGGTCTGCCCAACGAGATTCTAAAAACCCTTTCGGTAGTAGATACCCCAGGAACGAATACCATCGTTGAAAATCACCAGGAGATTACCAAGGAGTTCATCCCCAACAGTGATTTAATCTTTTTTGTCTTTTTTGCCAAAAACCCCTACACTCGCAGCGCTTGGGAGTTATTAGATTACGTTAACAGCGAGTGGCGTAAAAAAGTGGTGTTCGTACTGCAACAGGCAGATTTAGCCAAGCCCGCCGAATTAGCCAAAAATAAGGAAAAGCTGGCGGAATTAGCACTACAAAAAGGCATTCAAGCTCCTGTTGTCTTTGCTACCTCCGTGGAATGGGAAGTCAACGGCGAGCAAGAGATTAGCGGTTTCAATGAGGTGAGAAACTATATTCAACAGACCCTTAAGGACGGCAGTACTAAAAGACTAAAATTGCAGGGAGTTCGTAAAACCAGCGACCAAATCATCGATCTACTACGTAAGGATTTAGTGGCGGTGCAGCAACAACTGGTTAAAGACCAAGCTATTGTTAGCAAAATTAAAACCAAGCTACTGCAAAATAAACGGCAGTCGGGATTCGAGCTAGAATCTTTAATCAATCGTTTGTTAACTAAGTACGACAAGATTACCACCAGGGTCAAAGAAGATTTTCGCGAACGACTATCTCTCCTCACTCTAGTTAAAGGCTCATTTGCCGTATTGTTTCGCACCAAAAAATCTGCTCCCACCTGGATGGATGAGTTAAAGCAAAGCTGCGAGAACGAACTAAAATCTTCTCTAGGAGAAATTTCTCAGGATGGCATTAAGCATTTTGTCGGCGGTATCCGCGACCTTCTCCAAAGTCTGGTAGACGATTTGCAAGATATCAAATTCAATCAGGTAAAAACCAGCGCCATTACCGTTAATACGATCGAAAGCCGCCAGGAAATAGTCGAAGACGTGCAGCAAAAAGTTGCGACTCTACTAGATGATAAATCTTTCTTACACTCAATTGAATCAGTTAATGCCAGCGTTGCCCCTAGGTTTCTTGGCGGTGGTGCGGCTACCGTAGCGGGAACGGCGATCGCCACTTTGACAGAAATAGTACTGTTAGATATTATTGGCACTGCCTTTGCCGGGGTCGGCTTACTATTTGCGGGAGGAACCCTGGTGCTGAAGAAACGCAAGATTATCAAACAGTTTGAAGATAAGTTGGATGATGAGAAAAAACGGTTTGAAAGCGAACTTTCGGCTAAATTAAATTCCAAGCTCGATATTATCTATGAAGAGATCGAGCGTAACTTTGTCAATATTTATGATTACGTTGATGAGGAAGAACAAAAAATTGCGCCCCTAGTCGAACAGTTTGAGTTAATCGAACTAGATGCCCAAAAATTGAGCATTGAGCATTAGAAATTGAGCATTAGGCATTGAGCAGTGAGTATTCCAGGAAATTAATTAGGACAACGACAATAGCCGTTTTTGGGGCAAATAGGATAGATTCAATCTAGTTTGAAATTGGAAGTAAAAATCTGTGGCAGTACCAACTCGTTTATTAATAGCAGCTAGCGGTACAGGGGGGCATCTTTTTCCGGCGATCGCTTTAGCACAGCAGCTACCCGATTATGAAATTGAATGGTTGGGCACGGCAAACCGTATGGAAACGAGTCTTGTCCCCGATACTTATCCATTAAATACGATCCCCGTCGAGGGCTTCCAGCAGAAGTTTAGCCTCAAAACTCTCAAGATTATCGGCGGCTTTTTTGCTTCAATTTGGCAAACTCAAAAGCTAATTAAGGAACATCAAATAGATGCGGTATTTACCACCGGGGGATATATTGCTGCTCCGGCTATCTTAGCAGCGCGAATGCACCAAAAACCGGCAATTATTCACGAATCAAACTATATTCCCGGAAAAGTGACAAAGTTCCTCAGTCGTTGGTGTGATGCCGTCGCCTTGGGTTTTGCCGGAACGAGTAAATATCTACCCCAAACTGACACAGTACACGTAAGTACTCCAGTGCGATCGCAGTTTTTAACCGAGCAGCCATTAGACTTATCTATTCCTGAGGGAGCGATCGTTATTTTAGTCGTTGGCGGTTCCCAGGGAGCAGTGGCGGTCAATAAACTCGTCCGCGCGGCTGCACCAGCTTGGTTCGATCTTGGTGCCTATGTGGTGCATTTAACCGGTAAAAACGACTCAGAAGCCGGTAGCTTAGAGCATCCAAACTACATTGCCCTGCCTTTTTCCGATAACATGGCGGGACTGTTGCAAAGAGCCAATTTAGCTATAAGTCGGGCTGGCGCGGGGACAATTACCGAACTAGCCTTTACTGGTACTCCAGCAGTCCTCATTCCCTATCCCTATGCCGCCGAAGACCATCAAACCTATAATGCCCAGGAGTATAAAGATGCGGGGGCGGGGATCGTTTATCAACAGGATGCAATTACAGTAGAAACCTTACAATCTCAAGTCTGTCAGTGGTTGCGATCGCCCGAACTACTAGCAGAGATGTCCGCCAAAGCCAAAGCTCTAGCCGTTACAGATAGCGCGGCGAGATTGGCTAATTTGGTTCGCAGTTTTGCCGAGCAATAGTAATTTGCAGATGCGATCGTAAGTACGATTAACTTCTTCCCTAGTACCTAACCCCTAGCCCCTAATCACTGATCAATAATGGCTTTATTAAACAATTTGGTTGGCATTAGCTAAGTCTAGTCTAGTTACGCAATAATTAGAGACAGGCATTTTACAATTATTTTGATAATCGATAACCTGTTCCCGCATTAGGGATAAATCATTTCAGTCTGACAACATCAAGTAAGAGAGAGAGCCATGACAACTGCCGAACAACCGATCGCATCTTCTGGAATGGATGTCGCCAAGCAAGGTTTACCCGTCACAATCATCACGGGCTTTCTGGGTAGTGGTAAAACCACTTTACTTAATCATATTTTGACCAATCAAGAGGGTGTAAAAACCGCTGTTCTCGTGAATGAGTTTGGTGAAATTGGCATTGATAATGAGCTGATTGTCTCCACTGAGGACAATATGGTGGAATTAAACAATGGCTGTATCTGCTGTACCATCAATGAGGATTTAGTCGATGCCATTTATAAAATTATGGAACGGGAAGATAAAGTTGACTATCTCGTGGTCGAAACCACCGGTTTAGCAGATCCTCTTCCGGTAGCCCTAACTTTTCTGGGTACGGAACTGCGGGATATGACTCGTCTCGATTCGATTGTCACCATGGTAGACTGCGCTAACTTTAGCCTCGACCTATTTAATAGTGAGGCGGCTTTGAGTCAAATTCAATATGGCGACGTGATTGTTCTCAATAAAACCGATCTAGTAGATGAGGCAGATGTTGATGCTCTAGAAGTACGAGTTCGCGAGCTCAAACGAGACGCTAGAATCCTGCGGACGCAAAAGTCTCAGGTATCTTTGCCCTTAATTTTAAGTGTAGGTTTATTCGAGTCAGATAAGTATTACGAACAAGTCGAGACAACCGATAAGCACGACCATGGGCATCACGGACACGATCATCACGACCACGGACATCACGGACACGGACACGATCATCATGACCATGAGCATCACGGACACGATCATCATGACCACGCACACGACCACGCACATAATCATCATGACCACGATCATCATGACCACGACCATTCCCATCATCTAGACAACGATGGCTTTAGCTCAATTTCTTTTCAGTTTGATAAGCCGTTTAGTATTCGTCGGTTTCAATACTTTTTAGACAATCAGCTTTCTGAGAGTATTTTTCGGGCTAAGGGCATTCTCTGGTTTGATGAAAGTCCCCAACGTCATATATTTCATCTCAGTGGTAAACGCTTTACCCTCGAAGATGAAGAATGGCGAGGTGAAAAGAAAAATCAGCTAGTGCTCATCGGTCAAAATCTCGACACAGCGACTTTACGAGAACAAATAGAAAACTGCGTCTGTCTACTCCAGGAGGATGGTGGTGAAGACTTTAGTAATAAATAATTAGTAATTGACGCTTGGTGTGAATTAACTTCGTTCAAAATTCAATGGTTCTTAGCACAGTGCGTACGCGCAGATCGTGCGGTGGCGAATGACACCAGAGTCAGCTTCGCTGACATGAGCGCCTTGCGCTCGCAGACGACTGGGACGCATTAGCGTCCGTAGCTCTAGGCTCTAGGCTCTAAGCTTTTAAGTTCAAAATCAAACTTTCAATAATTTCAAAAGTATATCTGGCTTTTAC
>JBCBIN010000311.1:0-4990 GCA_038524555.1 Cyanobacteria bacterium J06623_7
TAAAACAAAACCATGGTTGTTATCGCTATTAGACTTCTTACTCTACTTGCAGTGGCATATCTGTTTGGTTTGTTGACTGCGTGGGTATTTTCGCTATTCAATTCTGATGAGGGTGGTGATGATTTTCGTCGTGGCGAACCTGATGCACCTCAACCTCCCGATCCTGGCAAGACATTTAAGTTCGATGCTGATACAAACAAAAAACGCCTGGTAGAAGTAGATGAATCTTACTATTTAGAAGAATTTGACCTCAGTAAAAAATAGAGCTTTGTATAAGAAACAACTTCTCCAACACCCTCTAACGAAGATGGCGATCGAGGGGTATTATGTGGGATCTAATCTTAAGGTGTAGGGTCGTAGATATGGTTGGAGTAGATGGCAATCTTGGGCTAATCAATTTTTTATGCCTAGCTGCATCAATCCTTGAGCAATACCGGGGAAAAGGCGATGTAAAAAGGTCGGAATTTTAGCTGCACCCACCACAACTTCCGCTTGAGGATACTCGATCGCGTGCCAAATTGCTTTAGCAACGTCCTCAGGTTGACTGACTAGAGGACTAGACAGAATTTTTTGCATTTGCTCGGGGTCGCTTCCTTTAAAAATACTACGTTCCATAAAGTCAGAATTGGTTACGCTGGGATGAATCCCCGAAACGTGAATCCCCTGCGGTTCTAGCTCCAGCTTAAGGGTCTCCGTTAAACCAGTTACGGCATATTTGCTGGTACAGTATGCAGTCATATTAGGCAGGGGAACCTTGCCTCCAAAAGAACCGACATTGATTATGTTGCCTTGTTTTCTCGCCTTAAAATGGGGCAGTAAAGCATCGATTGTGTAGATATAGCCCCACAAATTAACCTTGAGAATTTGCTCCCAATCTTCGATGGTGGTTTTGCTCATCGGAGCGTTCATGCAAATCCCGGCATTATTAACCAAAACATCGATCTGACCGAAACGTTCCAACCCTAAATTTACTAATTCGGCTACGGCAGTGCGATCGCTGACATCAGTAGTAATTGCCAATGCCTGGCGATCTAGCCGATGAATTTCTGCCGCGACTGATTCTAGAGTGTCTTTAGTCCGAGCAGCTAAGATTAAATCGTAGCCATTTTTGGCCAACAGTCGGGCTGTAGATCGACCGATTCCTTGGGATGCGCCGGTAATTAAGGCAGTAGGAGACATGACATTGTGCTAAACGAGGTTCATATTTATTTTAGTTAAGCAACTTCAAGCAAAACAATGAAAAATAGATAATTTAAACCAGGTAATTAACCAAGATTTATAAACCTTTTTACCATTTCCCCTTAACCTTTGACCCCGGCTTCATAGATTAATTTGCGACTTAAGAATCTTAATTAGATACTGTCGGTGATGCTACTAAAGTGAAAATTCTCTACCTTACAGCCGGGAATGACGCTGCCACCACAGCGCTTTGTTCCGCTTACCGCCACGATATTTTTGAGCATTTCTGGTAGAGACTGATTGAACCGCAGGTTTTTAACGGGATGAGAAATTCGACCATTTTCAATCGAGAAAGTACCGTCTCTAGTCATGCCTGTAACTTCTAACGTGCGAGGATTAACGTAACGAACATACCAGGCGCGGGTAACCAAAATACCTTTTTCCGTACTGGCAATTAAATCGGCAACGCTTCGATCCGAACCGCTCATGACAATAGGAGACATTGCCCCCGTGGGTTCTTTGTCCTGCTCTTGTGCCCAATAACGGCTGTAGGAGAGAGTTTGGACGGTACCATCACTAACAATATCGAGGGGTTGGTTGCTCAAGCCGTTACCAAAAAATCTACCGCTTTGCAGTTGGGGGTGGGTGGGGTCGCGCCGTACTCGAACTACAGGACTAAATAACTGTTCTCCGACCTTGTTTCCAACCTGATCGCCTTCAAGGCTGCGGGACATAAACGAGCGCCCTTCATCTGCTGCCCGAGCATCTAAATTCCAAATTACCCAGGGCAAAAGACTGGCAAAGGCAGCGGGTTCAAAAATAACGGTATAGTTTCCCGGTTCGATACTTTGGGGGTTGCGGGAAGCGATCGCCCGTTCAATAACCTGTTGGGCTAATTCCATAATGGGCAACTGTTCGATACTCCAAGCTGTACAGCGATTCCAACTCGAACCATTATCAATCCGTGCGGTAAAGCTAAAGTCTGCCTCGGTAGTGCGATCGCAACCCCGTAAACCGGCCGAGTTCCCCATAGCGTTTAAAGTAGCTTTAAAGCTGAGAGTGCCCGAACCATTAACCCCAGCCGCTTGACTTAAGGCACAGACTTGCTGAATTAATTCGCCCTTGGTCAGAGGAGAGAGAGTCGCCGTAGCTCGATCAAAAGCGGGAAGTCGATCGCTGTAGGTTTGTTCGGGTAATAGTTCGACCCATTCTGGATCTTCTGGAGCGATACGAGCTAAATCTTCGGCACGTCGGAGGGTAGCGGCGATCGCCTCTTGGTCTAATTCGGTAGTCGAAGCAGAAGCACTACGCTTACCAAAATAACTCGTCACAGTCAGGCTAAAAGTATGCTTGCGGACGTTTTGACTGATTTGATTTTCCGAAAAACGGCTGAGGGCAGTTGCGCTATTGCTCAGGCTGACAAAAACACCATCGGCTTGAGATTGAGAGATCGCAAAATTAATTAATGCCAGAGCTTCTGTTTGGGATAAAAAACTATCTAAAGTGGCGGAAGTCATATCTAACTAAAATTGGATTGGGTGAGATGGGGAACTAATAACGCTAAATTTTAAAGCTACGGCTTGTGTCTGAGTATAATCTTGCTGAAGCCTTAAAACCTATTATGACGAGAATGATAGTCGATTATGATATGCACTACTTTTATGCTGACAAAAAAATTAGCGCTAGGAAATATTAGAAGCGATCGCGGCAAATTTGGATTAAACGTATCCTAGCAATCTGGTAATGATAATATGATTCTTTGGTGACTAAGGATAAATTATTATGGCTGAAACTTTAATGTTTAACGCTTTGAGAGAAGCGACCGACGAAGAAATGGCAAGAGATAAGACTGTCTTCGTTTTAGGTGAAGATGTCGGCCATTATGGTGGTTCATACAAAGTCACCAAAGATTTGTACAAGAAATATGGCGATTTACGTTTGCTCGATACTCCCATTGCCGAAAATAGCTTTTGCGGTATGGCGGTAGGGGCAGCTTTAACGGGCTTGCGTCCCGTAATTGAAGGGATGAATATGGGCTTCTTGCTGCTGGCATTTAATCAGATTGCCAATAATGCCGGGATGCTGCGCTATACCTCTGGCGGTAACTATAAAATTCCCATGGTAATTCGCGGTCCTGGTGGGGTTGGTAGACAGTTAGGTGCAGAACACTCCCAGCGTTTAGAAGCCTACTTCCATGCTGTCCCCGGGCTAAAAATTGTGGCTTGTTCTACTGCCTATAACTCTAAAGGTCTGCTCAAGGCGGCAATTCGTGACGATAATCCGGTTCTTTTCTTCGAGCATGTACTCCTCTACAACCACAAAGAAGACTTGCCCGACGATGAGTATATCTTGCCCTTAGATAAGGCAGAAATGGTGCGGGAAGGCAAGGACGTAACAATCTTGACCTATTCCCGGATGCGTCATCACTGTACCCAGGCGTTAAAAGAAATTGAAAAGCAGGGTTACGACCCCGAAATTATCGATCTCATCTCCCTTAAGCCATTTGACATGGAGACGATTAGAGAGTCAGTTCGGAAGACTCATAAAGTAATTATTGTCGAAGAATGTATGAAAACTGGCGGTATTGGTGCCGAGCTAGTCGCGCTAATTAATGAACAGCTCTTTGACGAACTAGACGCACCGGTATTGCGTTTATCTTCTCAAGATATTCCTACTCCCTATAACGGTAAGCTGGAGTACTTGACTATCGTTCAACCCGCACAAATTGCCGAAGCGGTACAGAAGATGATGACCGATCAAATTTAAGACTTTAGATAGCTAATAATTAGCTAGTCACTTATTGAATGGGACGTTTATGGTTCGTAAACGTCTTTTTTTTTGGCTTTGTATAGAGTCAAAAAGCTTCAATCCGACCGAAGTATCAATATCTGGTTTTCCACACTGATGTTTTAGCGGCAATCTGCCACAATGTAATCAGTAAGTCGAGGACAAAAATAAAGATGAACTTCTCTCTTTCTTCCCTGTACGATTGGTATCGCAGCGCAATTCGCCACCCCAAATATCGCTGGTGGGTGATGTTAGGCACGGTAATTTATCTTATTAGTCCAATCGATATTGCCCCAGATTTTATTCCCGTTCTCGGTCAAGTAGATGACGTATTGTTAGCCGGTCTATTGTTTACTGAACTGTCGCAAATGATGTTAGGAAAACTACAGACTCGTCAAGATAATAAAAATGTCTCTGTCGATGTTGATGCTGCAAATACTGGTAGTGAAACTGTTGATGTTGATGCCGAAACTGTAGCCACTAGCTAGATTGATATTTTATTAGATATCGTTTAAGTCGCAATGTTGATGCGTCAGGGTAAATGTAGGTAAAGCATAAATTAATAGAGCTAAATAATTGTAGTAGCGCGGCTTATAAATAAGGTTAGGTCGCGTTTTCTTTTGTAAAAAATCACTAAAAATCATTGGGATATTATTTTTAATAAATCAACTAATTCACTCTGTTATGCGATCGCTTGAAAATGCCAAACAAATTGAAGTAAAAAACCAACAAGAATTGCGGGACTGGCTGGCCGAGAATTATGCCCGAGATACAGGAGTATGGCTAGTTACTTATAAGAAACAAAGCAATTATTACCTAGCGTATCCAGATATTGTGCGGCAATGTTTGTGTTTTGGTTGGATCGATAGCTTACCTCGCAAGTTGGACGACGCTAGAACTATGCACTATATATCTCCCCGCCGACAGGGCAGTAACTGGTCTAAAGTCAATAAAAATCATGTAGCCAACCTACAGCAAGAGGGGTTAATTCACCCCGCAGGATTAGAGAAGATCGAACGGGCAA
>JBCBIN010000312.1:0-4988 GCA_038524555.1 Cyanobacteria bacterium J06623_7
TCTCGCAAGCTCTCAAGAGTGCGAAAGGGGCTGCTCATGGCTTTGGCAAACTGGAGTCAATCGACGATGCATATTTCTCTGACATCGGACATACTCGATAACATAAGCTCGCTATTAGAAGAATGGTTAGCTAATTATTATGACAGCAATTAAATAGAACTCCGACTCGATAAATTTACAGGATTAAACCGATGACTACCGCTAACTATATATTTAACCCTACAGATTTAGTTCTCGAATTAGACCAAGCCTCCCTAGATCGCGCCTGGTCTGCCAGCCAAGCTGCGGCTAATCCCTCTAGTCGTTGGCAGAACTATCTCAACCAATTGGCGTTAGCGGTATTTTTACCCTGGTTACAGGCGGAAGAGGATGCGGCGGCAAAAACTAATAATTCCTCGGCGGCTCAAAGCGCGATTTGGGAAGTAGTCAACGGTACAGCGATCGCTACTAAAGATGCAACTCTTGTGTTGATTCCCAGCGAAGCAGCGGATCTGAGCGAATTAAGAGTTCCCCAAGAATGGATTGATATTCCTAGTTGGGCGGCAGACTATTACCTCGCGGTACAGGTCAATATCGAGGAGGGCTATTTGCGAGTTTGGGGTTATGGGACTCACCAACAGCTCCAACAGGGTCACTTCAGCCACAGCGATCGCACCTACAGCCTGACTGATGATGAGTTGATTGGCGATCTTAATGCTCTTTGGGTCGCCCGAGAACTGTGTCCCGATGAAGTTACTAAAGCTAACCTTGAACCAATTGCTGCTCTAGAATCTGACCGAGCACAACAGCTCATTGTCCGTTTGGGTTCTGCTGCGGTTTATCTTCCCCGTTTGGAAGTTCCTTTTGCTACCTGGGGCGCTCTACTACAGGATGCCGACCACTGTCAGAATTTAGCTGCGGTTCGTCGCGGTAAGGCGATTAACATGCCGGTGATGCAATGGATTAAGCAGGGTTTGAGCGAGCTATCAAGTGAACTAGGCTGGAGACAAATCGAATTGACTCCCAGCGCAGAAGGAGCCAGAGGCAAGGCATTAGCTACACCTCAGGTTCCCGCCGTGGGCTTGGCTAAAAGAATTACGATCGCCGATATTCCTTACGAATTAAAGGTTCTACCCCTGGCAGATGCCGGTGCTTGGCGGTTTGAACTATGCTGCTTGACTCCTGGGTGTATGATTCCGGCGGGTTTTAAACTCAAGCTAATGGCTCAAGATTTACAAGATTTTGAGGGTAATGAAAATCTGGCAACTGAAGCTGTAACTCAGCTAGCGATCGAGGTCGATTTGGAGCCAGGGGAGTCTTTGGTGTGGCAAGTAGAACCCACTCCCGATAACTATCAGCCAGAAGTTCTCCAGTTTTGAGTTTTAATTTAAATTCTCGAGCGATTTCTTTAAAGCTTATAGTTTATGGCATGGAGCCTATAGCTAGATAACTTAAATAGCCTATTCGACTTAAAGACGATCGCCAGAAAAAAAGAGCCGATTGAAATCAGCTCTAGCTTCAAGTAAATCAGCAATTAAAATTGCGATCGCGGTTAAGATACAGCCTGGGGTTGAGGCTGGGGTGGCTGGGTCTGAGGTTTGAACTGGAATAGTGAATAGACAACGTTGCGACGTATATCGATCATCATTTCTAAGAACATTTCGTAGCCCTCTTGTTTGTATTCAATTAGAGGATCTTTCTGTCCGTAGCCCCGCAAACCAATCGATTCCCGTAAAGCATCCATCGCCTGAAGGTGTTCCCGCCAGAGAGTATCGATCTGCTGGAGGATAAAGAATCTCTCTGCCTGACGCATTAATCCTGGCTGCATACCATCAATTTGATTTTCCTTAATGTCGTAGGCTTTACGTACCTCTTCACACAAGAAGTTCTTCATCTCGTTGACCGTCATGTCTTCCAGGTGTTCTGGTTCGACATCTTCTAAGAGGTAGATAAACTCTTTCGCCTTATCGACCATTTTATCTAGCTTCCATTCTTCTGGCGGTAGTTCAGGATTGACGTAAGCATCGACAATTTCTCCCATTGTTTTTTCGGCGTACTGAATCACCTGCTCTTTTAGGTCTAAACCTTCGAGTACGCGACGACGTTCGGCATATATCGCCCGACGCTGATTATTCATTACCTCATCGTATTCAAACACCTGCTTGCGGGTATCGTAGTAAAAAGTCTCGACTTTCTTTTGCGCCCCTTCGAGGGAGTTAGTCAGCATTTTAGACTCGATGGGCATGTCATCTTCGACTCGCATCATGTTCATCAATTTTTCGACGCGATCGCCACCAAAGATCCGCAGCAGATTATCCTGTAAGCTGAGGAAAAATCTGGTCGAACCCGGGTCACCCTGTCTGCCTGCACGACCCCGTAACTGATTATCCACCCGACGGGATTCATGACGTTCGGTACCAATTACGTGTAGTCCGCCATTCTCGATCACCTCATCATGTTCGGCATCGGTAAAGACTTCATACTCTTTACGCACCATTTTGTAAGCTTCTCTCAGCTTTAATAAAACCGGATCTTCGACGGGAGCATTTTCCGCCGCTACGGCAATCTTCTCTTCCGCATCTAGTTCCGATAAACTTTGTTCGCCATATTCCTTGACAGCAAATTTTACTGTTTCTTTCAGCAAATCTTTTGCTTCTGGAGATAATTCGGTAGGAAAAATCTGGGGAGATGCTTTCCAAGTTTTCACTTTCTGACCGCTACCGTTACCAAAACCTTTGGCATCGCTTTTACCCATGTCGATACCGGGTACTCCCGCCATGAAATTATCATCTTCAGGAGCGACTATTTTGGGCATAAAATATTCCCTGACCTTAAGTCTAGCCATATAGTCGGCATTACCACCCAAGATAATATCCGTACCACGACCTGCCATGTTCGTCGCAATCGTTACTGCAGTTTTGCGACCTGCCTGGGCAACGATTTCTGATTCCCGCTCGACATTTTCGGGTTTGGCATTGAGTAGGTTATGTTCAATCCCTTTTTCCCGTAGCAGGTGAGAGATCAACTCAGATTTCTCGACGCTAGTAGTACCAACCAGTACGGGACGACCTTTTTCGTGCATATTAGCGGTATCTTCTGCCACCGCTTGCCACTTACCAATTTCTTGTTTGAAAACCACATCAGCTAAATCAAACCGTTTGGGCGGTAGATTAGTCGGGATAATGGTTACCTGAAGGTTATAGACCTTTTCAAATTCAGTTTCTTCTGTTTTCGCCGTACCGGTCATTCCCGCTAGGGTGGGATAGAGTAGGAAGAAATTTTGATAGGTGATACTGGCGAGGGTTTGGGTTTCTTTTTGGATGGGCACCCCTTCTTTAGCTTCGATTGCCTGATGTAAACCATCACTCCAGCGCCGCCCTGCTAAGACCCGCCCGGTAAACTCATCGACGATGACAATCTCGTCGTTACGCACCATGTAGTTTACGTCTTTGGTAAATAACTCTTTGGCTTTGATGGCGTTAGAAATATAGTGAGCCCAAGGATTTTCCGGATCGTAAAGATCGCTAACACCCAATATCTCTTCGGCATGGGCAAAGCCTTCATCCGTCATCAAGACGTTACGAGCTTTCTCATCTATTTCGTAATCCCCTATGCCTTCTTCGCCATTAACCTCTTCGTCGTAGTCTTCCTCTTGCGCCACTAATTGGGCTGCTACCTGAGATGCCTGAAGATATTTTTCTGTTGGTCGCTCCACCTGACCCGAAATAATTAGGGGTGTTCTCGCTTCATCAACTAGTACCGAGTCTACCTCGTCAATTACACAGTAGTTAAAGGGACGCTGTACTACTTCTTCCATCGAGACAGCCATATTATCCCGCAGGTAGTCAAAACCCAGCTCACTGTTAGTGGTATAGGTAATGTCGCAAGCATAGTTTTTCCTTCTCTCGGTCGGACTCATTCCCGATTGAATTAGACCGACCGACAAACCTAAGAAGCGATGCACCTGTCCCATCCATTCTGCGTCTCTACGAGCCAGATAATCATTCACCGTGACGACGTGAACTCCTTTGCCCGTTAAACCATTGAGATAAGCCGGAAGAGTACAGACTAGGGTTTTCCCTTCCCCAGTTTTCATCTCGGCAATCTGACCTTTATGTAAAACTATGCCCCCCAGTAACTGTACGTCGTAATGGCGCATCCCCAAAACGCGAATCGCGGCTTCTCTAACTACAGCAAAAGCTTCTGGTAGAATATCATCGAGAATATCTTTAATTTCTTCGTCGTTTTTTGCCTTCGCCAACTGTTCGCGAAATTCGCCTGTTTTAGCTTTTAAATCTTCATCTGCAAGACCCTTAATATCTTCTTCAATCAGATTTACTTCCGCCACTAACGGCTGAAATTTCTTCAATTTGCGTGCATTGGGATCGCCCAACAGTCTTTTCAGCATAGTAATTTATATGAATAATCCGTATTCTTAACCTGGTCTGATATTTGCTTTCTAATCCTCGATCGCCCGATTGAACAGCAAATTTTAACAACTTGTAATAATTCTACCATTTGCCTCTTATTCCCGACTTTAGGGATATCTACCCATTTCAGTCAACAGTCAACAGTCAACAGGATGCTACTAGTGATTTAATTACTTGGATTATGAATTTAGAGGCTTTAGTGCGGCAAAAAAAGCAGATTAGAGCGATTGGGTTTGATGATGCTCCCTTTGAACGCCACCAAATTGAGAAGGTTAATTTAACCGGTATAGTCTGTGCCAACACCCGGTTTGAAGGTATGGTTTGGGGCGCGGTTGAAGTTGATGGGGACGATGCCAATGATATTATCTGCCAACTCTTACTCCAGAGAAAGTTTTTACCTCAGCTACATCTGGTTTTGCTCGATGGAATCGGCTTTGGTGGTTTTAATCTGGTCGATTTGCCCGCCCTGGCTGCCAGACTGGAGCGACCCTGCGTGGCAATGATGCGTAAACTGCCCAATCTAGAAAAAATGAAACAAGCAATGTCTCGCTTGCCAAACGTCGTTCGTAGTTAGGCAAG
>JBCBIN010000313.1:0-4974 GCA_038524555.1 Cyanobacteria bacterium J06623_7
GTAAATAAGCTGAGTGAATAGCGTGATAAACTTTTTGCTAGCTCTTACGAAAGTTTAAGTTTTTTTTGGAAAGAAATCGTTTTGATAGCGCACATACATTCGGATATCGACAGTAATTTTATTTAAGATATTTATTGAGACATTTATTTCTGCATAAAATTACGGAGAAAATCTAGTTCGCTAGAGCGATCGGGCAACAAATACAATCGGGAGCATGTCAGTTTTGTAAGAACGCTTGAACTATGTGGCTAATTCACCGACAGAACTTTTTACGCATCGTGGCTATAGTTCGTTTGTACCGACATATTTGACATGCTCCCAATACAATCGATGACTAATCTCAAGTATTAGACAGCTTAGAAGCTTAACTATGCCAAAATCTAAGTTCAAATTTCCCCACCGAGCCCACAGAAAAAGTTCTCATCAACCCCCAAAGCGACCCAAGCGGCTCCGTCGATATCCACCTACACGGAAGCTGGCTGAGATTAACGCCCCGCAAAACCATTCCCCCAGTAGCTCTGGCATTACCCGCCTCTTTCTCGTTTGGGGAATTTTAATCGTTGGTGCCTTCGGTTTGGGTGCCAAGCTCTATTATCTTCAGGTAATCGACCCGGTAGTTACCTATGAGCAAGCTCCGCAGGGCAAAAAGCTCAGTCAAATCGCCACTGACCAGCAAACCACCAAGCTAAATTTTTATATTCCTCGCCGCCAAATAGTCGATCGCCAGCAGAATGTTTTGGCAACAGACCGCATTACCTATACCCTTTACGTCCATCCTCATCTTTTCAAGCGCAATTCTCAACCCGTTGCCGCCGGAGAAATTGCTACCGAGCTATCGGCAATATTGGGTAATAAAACCCCCGAGGAATTAATTGAGATTTTTAAGCAGCGAGATTGGGGGATTCGTTTAGCCGCAGATTTGCCCGAATCTGTCCGGGATAAGATTGTCAAAATGCAAATCGATGGTCTAGATCTTAAACAAAACTATACTCGCTTCTATCCCCATAAAGAGATGGCGGCAGAAGTCACGGGCTATGTCAATCGCGACAGCAGTCGTAGCCCTCAAGCGGGAGTGGAATACACCCAAAATAAGCTCTTAGAGCGCAAGCCCATTAGCTGGAAAATGAAGCGCAGCTTTGAACGTTCTAAATCTGTGTTCCATCCCGGAGATTTAGACCGATCGCAACAGCTATTTAATTTTGATGACCTAAGGCTCCAGCTAACTATTGACCTGAGACTCCAGCAAATTGCTCGCAATGCCTTAAAAGTACAGATGGATAAGTACGAAGCCAAACGCGGGACGGTAATCGTCATGGACGTGCGGGATGGGGCGATCGCTGCTTTAGTTTCCGAGCCGACCTACGACCCCAATACGTACTATGAATACGGCATTGAACTGTTTAAAAACTGGGCTATTACCGACCTGTATGAACCCGGTTCGACCTTTAAACCAATCAATGTGGCTCTGGCTTTAGACGCGGGGGTAATTTCTGCTAGCGATACCTTTGATGATACGGGGGAGATACAGATAAAAGATGCGTTGGTACGCAATCATGATTTTCTCAAAAAGGGCGCGCGAGGAGAGCTAACCATTCCCGAAATTCTTCAATACTCTAGCAACGTCGGCATGATTAAAATTATGCGCCGCATGGAGCCTCTAGATTACTATCGCGATTTGCAAAAGTTGGGAGTAGAAGACAAGGTTGAGTTTGATATTCCTGGCTACACCACGGGGAGATTAAAAAACGAGGTTGAGTTTTCCGTCCGGGCGATCGAACCCGCCACCACTGCCTTTGGACAGGGATTTTCCCTAACACCCCTGAAGTTAATCCAGATTCACGCCGCATTGGCTAATAAAGGTAAGCTAATCACGCCTCATGTAGTGCGGGGTCTATCAGACTATAAAGGCTATCTCCATTATTTTCAGCCTCCCAACAGCAAGCAGATATTTTCGCCTAAGACTGCAACTACGGTGTTAGAGATGATGGAAGAAGTGGTAGAAGATGGTAGTGGTTATGCGGCTAAAATTCCTGGCTATCGAATTGCCGGTAAAACCGGGACTTCCCAAAAGGCGATCGATCAAGGTGGCTATGACGAGTCGGCTAAAATTACCAGCTTTGTGGGTATTTTTCCCGTAGAAGCACCGCGATATGCCGTGTTAGCCGTAGTTGATGAACCCCAAGGCGAGCATACCTATGGTTCTACCGTCGCCGCCCCCATTGTTGGTTCGGTGATTCAGGGCATTATTAACATTGAGGGTATTCCTCCAAGTAAAGACGTGAGAAAACCAGAGTCTGAATAATATTTGCCGAAGGCGCTCAAAACTCTACTTTAATTCTCTGGTAGGAGAAGTATGAGAATCTATTAAGCTTTTAGAATGCGATCGCCATCTGTTGTTAGCATAAATTATACATATTGCGCTCTGTATCTGGAAAACTAGGACATATCGTCTTGAAGACGAGCTAGCACGCTCGAAATTGTAGTTTGTTCGACTGAATATAGTTGTAATTCTCGGTAGCAACAAATGCAGATTATCGAAACGCCAAACTTAACTTTGAGGTATATTACTTCCCGCGATGCGTCCGCCTTAAAATCAATTTTGGGCGATGCGGAAGTGATGCGATATTCTATCGTTGGCGTTCATGATGACCGGCAAATTAAACAGTTTATCGAACAGAGATTGCTATCTTATTTAGAATGCGGTTTTGGTTTATACGCTCTGGTACATAAGCAAAGTCAGGAGATGATTGGCTACTGTGGCTTTTTTATTCAGTCGATCGCCCAGCAGCAAGAAGTAGAAGTGGGCTATCGTTTGGCGAGGCAATATTGGGGAAGAGGATTGGGTACCGAAGCAGCACGGGCGGTGGTGCAATATGGTCGAGAAAGATATAACTTTCAGCGGTTTGTCTGCTTGATCGAACCTGAAAATATTCGTTCGGTACGGGTGGCAACCAAGTTAGGAATGAGCCTAGAGAAACGGATAATTTATCATGGCTTAGATGTCGCTATGTACAGCATGAATTGTAAATAAATTGTGAACAATATTTATCAGCAAATCTGGAATTGCGATCGCCATAAATTTTTAGTTAGCCCGAGGAATGAAGCTGGCGGCTGGCTAGACCCCGAAGCTGATATCTTGTTAGACGAGCAGGTAAAGGCGTTTGGCAGCAGAGATTTAGATCTGACTCAGAAACCCCTATTTTATCGCGTCGATGAGTCAAAATTTCAGCAATATACGACCTACGGTAAATTAATCGCCCTACTGGATAACTATTTATTTGATAATCAAAAGTCAGAAATTATCACCCGAGCCGAAAAAGCAGAAATCGATCTGTTCCTCGATAATATTTGTCAGACAGAAGCGATTGCTATCGCCTATGAATATATCGTCAAACAGTTAAAAGTAGATTTTTCCCAGACTAGCTTTAAAGCCAAACTGCGGCAGATCTGGTTCGAGCTCTATACTAACTTTTTTGGCAGTGTTCCCGTTAAAGATGCTTCTGGCTTTGAGCATGTGTTTGTCGGCGAAGGTAAATATACCCGTCCCCGGGCTGACGAGGCGAAAATTGGGGGGGAAATATCGGGCTATCATTCTTGGGTCAAATTTTATCTGGACGAGCGGCAGGATAAGGCTAATTATCTCGGTCACAATTACCTGATTGAAGGAAATATTGGTGTCGATAACCCCTACGTCGTTACGGTACAAATGCGCTGGCGCGATCTCGATAAACAGACTGGTTTACCTATCGAACTGTTTAAAAAAAGAGGCTGCTTTTTTATCGGCACTAGCCCCGAATGCGAGATGGCAATGGGAACAGTGGCATATTACGAAAGTCAAATCGGCTATAAGTTTAGGGACGAAAAACGCGCCATTACCATCAACGGTGCCAAATATAATTTAGCTCTCTATCGCAATACTAAAGCTGACGACTCCAGAGGCGATTATATTCGCTCGTTCTATCCTATTTATCTCGGAAGTTCGCTTTAAGACAAAATATTAAAAACAGTTTATATTGCTCTGTTCAACTGAAAATCCCCTGAGAAACAAACCATTTTTTACTTATTTGCGCTTCAGATAAAGCTGGTTTTTAAACGACATCATGATTGACAACTAAAAAAACAAGATATTAAACAGTTACCAATCATGCTGCAATACGATAGTCTGTACGAAAGATATCTAGTCGAGTTTCATAACACCTTAAAGTCTCGTTGGCTTAATCCAGAGCGGGTATTTGCCCTTGCCGATACCAACAATGACGGCAAGATTGATATCAAAGAGTTTCGTTCTCTACTGGCAGATTTTGGTATTTCTATTTTTTGGGAACAGCCCATCGAAGGTTTTTTTTCCCATTTCGATACTTCTGGCGATGGTCAAATTGATTCAGCTGAATTTCAGTCGAAAATGAATCATGCTAGTCAGTTAGCTAGCGATCGCCAAAAATATCATCGGTTTTCTCTCGTCCCGGTCAGTAAAAATACCAAATATATTTCTTTGGTAGCTCATAACGAGATGAAACAGAGCTTAATCAAATTTGTTGAAGACCACCGCAATTTTTTTGGCAGGATGCCCCTCGTAACTACGGGCAGCACGGGAAAAGCTATGACTGATAGCTTAGGTATTCCCGTCGAAAAGCTGGTGGCCAGCGGGCCCTTAGGAGGAGACCAGGCAATTGGGGGACTTATCTCCGAACATCGCATTGCTGCCATTTTCTTCTTTAAAGACCCTCTTAGCGCTCATCCCCATGCGGCTGATATTGAAGCTCTAACTCGCCTATGTGACGTGCATCAGGTGCCCTATGCGACTAATTCTGCTAGCGCCGTAGGTTTATTGATGGCGCTGCGACAGTTTGGTCTACATTGGGAAATAGACTACGAACAAAATTCTGCTTTGTTGAAATATAGCAATCGAAGCAAAGATTAGGACAGAATAAAGAGGTAGAGGAGAGTATAAACAGAGAACTAAAATGCCAGTTC
>JBCBIN010000314.1:0-4962 GCA_038524555.1 Cyanobacteria bacterium J06623_7
GTTTTGAGTCAGCCGGAAAAACTCTGGTATTTTCTGTAGTCGTTGCACTACGTAGTCGGTACTAGCCTGAGAGATGTGCAGCCCGTTTTCAAAGAAAGACCAGTTACCATCGTGCAGTTGACTTTGAGCACTGGCCCAGATTTCCTCGGGAGCGATGACCGCAACTCGATCGCGATCTTGCCAGCGAGTAAAGAATTCTCGAGCGGCGGCGAGATGATTGTCATTGACCACCTCTAAATCCCCCAGCTTAACGGCATAGGCTTCCGGGTTAGAGAAAAGCGTCGGCTGTAGCTGTGAAGTACCCTCAACTATCGGATGACCGCCAATTATGACTAAATTCTGGGCGAGGGGTTGAAAGTGTTCAACCGTCTCATCAATAAATGACGACCAGCGATTGAGGGTATATCCCGGACTCCCGGCTTTAACTGGGGCGTTGAGTAAGTCAGCTTCGTAGGAAATCCAGCTTTGAGAGATAAAAATGTAGTCGTACTGTTTCTCGCTCTGATAGAGCTGCTGTCTGAGACGATCACAAGAAATTCCCGACTCGGTTTGATAGCGATCGATTAACTCCACCTCCTTGAGCAAAACACAGCCACCACGGGTAACTGTATCAACCTCCCCGGGCTCGATATCGAGAGCTTGAGAGATAGGATAAACATACTGCTGGAGTACGGAATCACCGACAAAGAGAACCTTTCCGGAATCTGCTGGTGCAACCCGCAAACCCTGCTTGAAGAACTGATAGAAGGAGGGGGACATGCTCTCGCTAATCTCTAGGGCATAGGGATTTAATAGGGTAAAGCGCTGCTCTAAACCATTGCTTTTAGCAAACAAAAGACCCATCAAGGCTAAGCCGCACAGACTCGCTAACGCCGCTTTTAATAACCGACCCAAACCTCGACCCTGGGGCTGACGTGCCAAACCGCGAATAGGAGTTTCGACATAGCGATAGGTTGCCCACGCCAGAGGAAAGGAAATTGCCGCTACCACTAAAAATAGCTGTAGGGGAGGTAGCTCTAGCCCAAAGAAATGACAGTAGGAAATTAGAGGCTGATGGTAGAGATAGAGGGGATAGGAGATGAGACCAATAAAAATTAGGGGTTTGAGACTCAACACTTTGGCCAGCCGGGTCTGCTCACCACAGCAGATCAATAGCGCCGTTCCCACACAGGGATAGAGAGCATTAAAACCGGGAAAGCTAGTGGTATTGTCGAACAGCACCATGGGAACGACAATCAATGCCAAACCGACCCAAGAAAGCAGCTCTTTAAACTTAAGACTCGGCTTAAATCTCATCCAAGCACTGCGCAGACCCAAAGCCACCATGGCTCCTACCAACATTTCAAAAGCTCGGTAGTGGGTATAAAAGTAAGCCTGAATCGGCAGAGTCTCCACCGCAGCCGCGGACATAGTGAGGGAAGTGGTAAATAAGACCAGAGCGAAACCTAAAATCAGCTCGACATTAAGCCAGGCGATCGCTGCTAACACGAGAGGCCAAACAAGATAAAACTGTTCTTCTACTCCCAAAGACCAGAGATGAATCAGAGGAGTGAGGGCTTCGTCACTAACAAAATAATTATCTCCCTGGGCAAATAAAATGTTTGCCGCCCCAAAAGCACCATAAACTACCTGTTGACCGAAGTTATCGAGGGTACGGTTGTCATAAAACAAAAAGCCAAAAATTGCCGTGCCGACAAACATCAGAATCAATGCCGGAAGCAGCCGCGCAGCCCGCTTTTGATAGAACCTTAAAAGATTAAACTTGCCCGTCTTAACCTGATTGAAAACAATACTGGTGGTTAGATAGCCGCTAATTACAAAAAAAACATCTACACCAACATAGCCCCCTCCTAGCCAAGCAAATTTGGCATGAAACAGCATTACTGCTAGACATGATATTGCTCTTAAACCATCAATATCGCCTCTATACTTGAGTTTTATCGTCTTCCCTGTCATTTCTTTTTACTCCGCTCGAAATTATCCTCAACCTACTATTTACTATCGACAGTCATTTTTAGTTGAATAGACTGCACTCAAAATCAGCTTATTTATGGCTCTCAGCCTTTTAAATTAAAGCTTTCTAAGTCAAAGTTGCCAGTCGGGTTCTATTCATGCACATAGAGCTATCAGCCCAACCCGGCTAGCAACAAATTCACCATATCGTTACATCGTCAGCTCGCGCGAATTATCCAAATCTTGCTGACCAAGAGCATTGCTAGTCACTACGGGAATGTTTTCCAGCCGCTTACCCAACTTGAGTCTTTCCATTTGCCAGGCATGAAGCGATCGCCGGAAAGCCGAATTTTCATAGCGACGAATTGAAGCTAGATAGGCACGTACATAGCCGACGAAAATCATCAGACCACCGATGATAAACGGCCGTTCCATCATCCGATAGCAGGTAATTGCCAGTATAAACAGCGGGTGGGTACCCATAAAGTATTGACCCTTGCCCCAGCGCATACGCCCGCGGATAATTCCCGATTCCGAGGAACCCATCAAGCGTTTATGAATATAGTTCAGGTGGGGATGACGAATACTGCGAGTTCTCCAGCCTTCCATTCTGGCTCGGTGAAAAGCAATTCCGTCCCAATGTACCTCACGCACAAAGCCACCGATATCTTCAAAACACTGACGGCGATAAAAGTTGATTTGACCACAGACCATTTCGTCATGGGTTCTTTCTTCTACTAGCTCTCCTTCTTCCTCCAGGAATGGTTTGCCGCTTGCCGCACCTAGGTAAGGATCGCAATCAAAAAAGCTGAGTAAAGTTTCAAAGTATCTGGGCGGTAGCTCTAGGTCGGCATCCATCTTACAGATAAAGTCGTAGTCTTCACTTTGGATGTGCTGGTATCCGTAGTAAAACGCCTCCACTACCCCAGGCCCCACGGCGCGGAAACCCCGATCTACTCGGCGCACGACGTGAATCCAATCATAGAGCTGTGCCGCTTTGCTAGCAAGCTCAAAAGTATGGTCGGAGGAACCATCATCGACGAGAATCCACTCGACTGGCTTGATCGTCTGGTCAATTAGGGAGTTGAGGATTCCTTGAATAAAATCACTCTCATTTCTCACAGGGGAAATAATAACAATGCGGTGTTGAGACGAGTTCATGAGACTAAAACGGCTTGTGGTACTTGAATAAACAGAAAAGTAAGACAGCTTATACAGCTAGATTTGCTTGCTAGGCATTAAACACGGACAGTAAGCGTTCGACGTTAGTCTTCAGCTCAAACTCGGTTTCGATCCTCTGGCGAGCCGCCTGAGTAATTGATTCCAAGCTATCGGCGTGTAATACCCGTTCGATCGCCCGCGCCAGAGATTCTGGGCAGTTAGATTCAGCCAAAAAACCTGAACGTTCGTGTTCGATTAGTTCGCTCACCCCAGAAATCTGCGTCGAAACTACGGGAACCCCAAGGGTCATTGCCTCCATCAACACAACCGGAATGCCATCTCGATCACCTCGGTCATCCTGTTTACAGGCGAGCACGAAAACATCAAGGCTATTCATCCAGTCGTAGACCAGTTCGTGAGGCATGGCACCAACAAACTTCAGCTTGTCAGCAATTCCTTGAGCCACGGCGATCTCCTCTAGGCGATCGCGCAACTCGCCATCCCCGGCAATTTCCAACTGAAAGTCAATTCCCTGACGGTGTAGCTGACCTAAAGCCAACAGCAGATCGTCCATACCTTTTTTGGCTACCAAACGTCCTAAAGAACCGATCTTCAAGGGGCTAGACCTGGTTCCTCCCGAGCGATAGTTATGTTCTCCGGTTTTAATACCGCACCTGACTACCGCTAGCTTATCTTCATCGACCCCTTGCGATCGCATAAATTGGCGGTTGTATTCGGAAATGGTGACTGCGGCTTTGGCTCTGGCGGCTTTTTCTCTCAGCAATAGCTTATTGACATACAGGTCGTTGGCATGGGCAGTAAAGCTAAAAGGAATCCCCGTTAACAGAGAGGCATACATCCCAATCTGAGTTGGGACATGGGCAAAGTGAATATGTAAATACTGACAGCTATTTTCTTCTAGTAGGCGCGCTACTCGACTGGCATAGAGAAATTGGTACAGTAGTTTCCATGCTCCTAGTTTCAGACTCCCCACCGTCAGAATGTCCCCCACCACGGTAAACAAAGTGGCGAGATATTTAGCAGGATGCTGCAAAAAGTAGCTCATACTGCCTGCCAAAACTGACACCAGACTGGATCGATACAGATAGGTCGTTTTCGCCGCTAGTTGCCTAACCGAGTCATCCTGGACTACTACCGCCGGTTGATGGACGGAAATTGGCACTACTTTAATACCCGCTTCCTGTAGGGCAATAATCTCTTGATAGACAAAGGTGCCGGATACAGACGGTATTTCTGGAGCAAGATAGGCTACGGTTTCAATCATTTTGAGAACGACAATTGCATTATTGGTTAGAAATCTAGAATGAATTTGCGTTGCTTTTTGGCGACTGGGGGTGATAATTTGCCTACAGGCCATACGCGCCACATGTAGGCAGGAACCATCAGCATCTGTTGGCCTGGCGTTAACTGGAGACAATTTCTTCTCCTGCTTGAGACTAAACCATCTCACTTATTAGCCTCAGTCGATATAGGGTCGATTTAAACATATAAACTCGGTAATTACCTATGAGCTTTACTTCTACCTCCAGCAGTACCAGAGTATATCTGCGCCGCTGGCAACTGAAGTATCGACTTGGAAATTGGCGATCGCTACTAAGAATTAGACTTAATCTCTCCAGGGGCATAAATTGATCGAATAAAAATCAATTTCCGCATGTTTCCCTGCAGCGGCTGGGTAACTTTACTGCTTTCCAGGTGCAACTACTTTAAAAGTCAAATAAGTCTCTTAACACCCGGTAACTGTTTTTCACAGCAGCGTTAAATTGTGCGCGAGGATAAATTGTTGACTTTAAGGAATATACAATCAAAAAAATCGCTTGTTTTAGA
>JBCBIN010000315.1:0-4932 GCA_038524555.1 Cyanobacteria bacterium J06623_7
ACTCGGGATCACCAAAGCTATACTCAGATAGGCTTAGCGTAACATCTATATTTGTCCATAGTAATTTAATTTTTTCTTTATAAAGATCGTTTTTGTGGCTCTCCAAAATCAATCAATCTGAAGAATATCTAATAAAGAACGAGCTATTAAAAAAAGCTAGTTACATTGTACGTAGCAAAAAGTGAAAGCTAATTGATAAAAACATCGTTTACTATTAAGCCGAACGCCAAGTTTAGCGACAACATTGCAATTTATAACGCCTAAAATTTTATCCGATTTATCTTCATCAACCTTGGCTATGACCGAATCTCTGTTTCAATCCGCGCCGATCGCGTCATCCGTATCTCAGCCTCAAGTATGGATTCGCCGTTTAGTTTGGAAAATTGCGATCGCTACCTTACTGTTGATGGCGGTAGGTAGCGCCACTAGAGTCATGAATGCGGGATTGGCCTGTCCCGACTGGCCCCTTTGTTATGGTCAGCTAGTACCCACTAGACAAATGAACCTGCAAGTATTTTTAGAGTGGTTTCATCGTCTCGATGCGGCTCTTATTGGCATTAGTGCGATCGCTCTTATGGGTCTGTCCTGGTGGTTTAGAAAAGAACTGCCCCACTGGCTACCCTGGGGAGCAACCTTTGCCCTATTTTTAATCGTATTTCAGGGGATTTTAGGTGGTTTGACGGTGACGCAACTGCTCCGCTTCGATATTGTTACCGCCCACCTGGGAACGGCACTACTGTTCTTTAGCACCTTAATAATTATGGGTACTGCCCTTATGCCCCAAAGAGCTACGGGGGCAGCAGGAAAGCTGCGCTGGCTGGGTACGAGTGCGGCTATTTTAGTCTATCTCCAGAGCATTTTGGGAGGTTTAGTCGGTTCTCGCTGGGCACTGCATCAGTGTTTTGGCGGTTCGCAACTCTGTAACGTAATGAATGCTCATATTTTGGGTGTTGTTCCCCCGACTCTGGCAACGGTGGCGGTGGTGTGGTTTGCCTGGAAAACCCCCGGGCTAGACCGAAACTTAAGAATCTTAGCTAATGCTGCGGCTGCTTTGGTCAGTTTGCAAATTCTCTTAGGAATCGCCACTTTTAAACTGCATTTGCAGGTAGAACCGCTAACCGTTACCCACCAAGCGGTAGGAGCGAGTTTGCTCGGAGTATTAATCGCCTTTTCTGTTTTAGCCTGGCGCGATTGGGCTCCTTCTAAGCTTCGCGATCGCCATCCTGAAGTGAATTACTAAAAACCCTTTCCGTTTAAGCTTAAGCATCGTTTTTACGCTCGCACTACATAGATCGAGACTAATCATAGGAAAATTATAATGACAGGGACAAGTATAGCTCGTCAAAATCAAAACCTAGCGGCAGTAATAAAAAGCTACTACCAGCTCACCAAGCCCCGAATTATCCCGCTGTTATTAATCACAACTGCTGCTTCGATGTGGATTGCCGCCGAAGGTAGAGTCGAGCCACTACTGCTGCTGGTAACTTTGCTCGGAGGAACCCTAGCTGCCGCTTCAGCGCAAGTAATGAACTGTATTTACGATCGCGATATTGACTACACCATGACGCGGACTCGTAAGCGTCCTATTCCTTCGGGTCGGGTCAGATCGAGCCATGCCCTGATTTTTGCCATCATTTTAGGCGTACTATCCTTCTCTATCCTGAAAGTCTTTGCCAATCTGCTGGCGGCGCTCCTAGCAATGTCGGGGATTGTCTTTTATATGTTGATTTATACTCACTGGCTCAAGCGTCATACCACCCAAAACATAGTGATTGGTGGCGCAGCAGGTTCAATTCCGCCTCTAGTCGGTTGGGCTGCGGTGACGGGAGATTTGAGTCTAACTCCCTGGCTTTTATTTACCCTCATTTTTCTCTGGACTCCACCCCATTTTTGGGCTTTAGCCTTGATGATTAAGGAAGACTATGCCGAAGTGGGCGTGCCGATGTTGCCCGTAGTCGAGGGAGAAGCCGCCACTGCCAAGCAAATCTGGTTTTATAGTTGGCTGGTAGTTCCCTGTAGCCTGATGCTGGTCTATCCCCTAGGCAATCTCAGCCTGATTTACGGCGCGATCGCTATTTACCTCGGCTATAAATTTCTCTCTAAAGCCCGGTTGTTAAACCAAGACCCTACTAACAACCAGTTAGCCCGGGGCATGTTTAAATATTCCATCTTCTACATGATGCTGCTATGTGTGGCGATGATTGTAGATACTTTACCAATCACTCACCAGCTACTGGGAATGGTCTTTAGCTGTGGCGGCTAGAAATTAGTCCAACCGCAATAGCTAGATATAGTCGTTTTAATTTATTTTTGTCCTATTTCATTTATTTGTTCGAGGGATTGGGGATTGGGGACTAGGTAATACAAATTTGTGTATACCCAATGCCCTCAATTCTTATTTAAAACAGCTATATTTATGGCGATCGCTATACGGCACCCGATTCTTTAAAATAGTATAGCGATCGCTCGGGTGTCAGTCTCAAAGGCAAACTAAATGTGGCTTGTAGTTGTTATTTAAACAGAGACTTAGACTCCAAAATGTCATTAACAATTGCCCAGTGCCGATTCCTTCAAAGAGATCGCCCAAACCATAAGTAAATAAATATTAGGAAGACTGTAAACCTTTTACGGTTGCCAATATCTGAGTTATGTTCGAGATCTTGATTTTAGATTTTGGCTTTAGATCTTAATTTAATTTTAATTAGCTATTTAAAATTTGTTGCTGCCGTTAACTCGGTCATCTAGATGCAGGGAGAAAAAATCCTCGCGGCACAATTTGAGTCAAATATTACTTTTTAATTATTGTACTTACCTTAGAATTTCGAGGGAAATTTAGCCTGACTCGATGGAGCTAGATTGCCACTCGATCCAGACAGAATTGTCCGTTACAGCCTCAGAACTTTACAAGTCTATACACCTAGCAGCAGAGTGATGTCGTAATTATGCAACTGGTTAATGGTTTACATTCCAAAAATATTCGCGGCGATTTTTTTGGTGGGGTAACGGCGGCAGTTGTCGCTCTACCTCTAGCACTAGCTTTTGGCGTTTCTTCCGGGGCTGGTGCTAGCGCTGGTCTATACGGAGCTATTATTGTCGGCTTTTTTGCGGCTCTCTTTGGCGGTACCCCCTCACAAATTTCTGGACCCACCGGACCGATGACCGTAGTAATTGCCACGGTGTTTTCGGGTATATCTTCCGGGGACGCCAGTAACAGTATGGCGATCGCCTTTACCGTAATTATGCTGGGGGGAATCTTCCAAATTCTCTTTGGTCTGATGCGCTTGGGCAAATATATTACCCTGATGCCCTATACCGTAATTTCGGGCTTTATGTCTGGCATTGGTCTGATTATTATTTTGCTCCAGGTAGGACCTTTTTTTGGACATCAAGCTTCGGCTAATGTGGTGCAGTCGGTTAAGCTGTTTCCCGAATTTGTCCGTGACTACAATCCCTATGCTCTGGCCCTGGGGCTATTAACCTTGGCAATTGTGTTTGGCTGTCCGCGTCCGCTCAGTCGGTTGATTCCCTCTCCCCTGCTAGCCCTCATTATCGGCACAACTGCGGCGGTAGTCATAGGACACTATAATCCTGACCATGGTTTGAGATTGATTGGCGATATTCCTAGCGGTTTGCCCCATCTTCATGTCCCTTCTTTAGATTGGCATCAATATCGCGATATCTTTGGCTATGGTTTAATGCTGGCGGTCTTAGGTTCAATCGACTCGCTGTTAACTTCCTTGGTGGCAGATAACATTACTCAAACTCAGCACGATAGCGATCGCGAATTAATCGGTCAGGGCATCGGTAACCTGATTTCTGGTCTGTGCGGCGGACTACCGGGGGCGGGAGCGACTATGCGGACGGTTATTAACGTCAAGTCCGGTGGAAAAACGCCAATTTCGGGGATGGTTCACGCCCTCGTACTGCTAATTATTGTGCTCAAAGCGGGAGATCTGACCGCCAATATTCCCCATGCGGTATTAGCCGGAATTTTATTTAAGGTGGGGATCGATATTATCGACTGGAGCTTTATCAAACGAGCCCACCAGATTTCCCTCAAGGCAACGGGATTGATGTATATAGTTATGTTCTTAACTGTATTTGTCGATTTGATTACCGCCGTGGCAGTAGGAGTATTTTTTGCCAATTTGCTTACGGTGAAAAATTTGAGCGATCTGCAAAGTAAGAAAATTAAGGCGATTACCAATCCAGATGATGAAATAGATTTAAATATTGCCGAAAGACACATTCTGAAAAAAGCTAGGGGCAAAATCATCCTCTTCAACCTAACTGGCCCCATGAGCTTTGGGGCGGCAAAAACTATCACTCAGCGTATAAGTATCGTGCGTCAGTATGAGGTGCTAATTCTCGACCTCAGTGGTGTCCCTATGATTGGCGTAACTGCATCTCTGGCTATCGAAAATATGGTTAAGGATGCCTGTAAAAATAATCATCAGGTATTTTTAGTCGGTGCCGAGGGCAAGGTGAGAGAAAGACTGCATAAAATGAAGTTGCTCAATTTGTTACCGCCAGAAAACTGTTTCCAAGAAAGAATATTTGCTCTCCAAAAAGCGATCGCCGACGTTGAAATTAATCAACAGCCAATCATCGAGCGCAATCAAACTAGCGCCAGAGTTAGCCCCGATTCGAGTATTAATTAAGACCGAGCTAGGCAAGAGCATTTTCAAGATTGACTCTGCCACGGTCAAAAAAGTTTATTCACCTCTAGCTGTCAATAACATTAATGTTTAATGTTATGCATATTATCTAGTTTTTACCTTGGTTTCTGTTAGTCGAGCCCACTTTAAGTTAAGAACAGTTTAAGCCAACTTAATGAAGGTTTTATCAACTGGAAAATAGCGATCGAAAGATGATGTAATTAATCATATCTGGGGCAAAATTAGTGTATATGTAATAGTACTGACAAAACAA
>JBCBIN010000316.1:0-4925 GCA_038524555.1 Cyanobacteria bacterium J06623_7
TAGTATTGATGACTTTCGAGAAAGAGTAGATTTAGCTGTTAAACAAACGTCCTAACCTATACTTCGATTGCTATAAATACTTTTAATCAGATTGTACTGCGTATGTATTTAAAATGCCTACTAGTGTTTCCAAGCAAACCAGGTTGTTATTGATACAACTAGTTAGTAAAACCCTTGATTAATTTCAGTTGCGATCGCCGATAAACGTTCTACAGTAAATCTCCTAAATATTTAGCCACTGTTTGGACATCTTTATCACCTCGACCAGAGCAGTTAAACACAATACGCTGGGTACCTGTTAGTTCCGGGCAAAGCTTTTCTAGGTAGGCAAACGCATGGGCTGTTTCTAGAGCAGGAATAATACCTTCTAGTTCCGACAGCAAACGTAAGGCGGCGATCGCTTCGGTATCGGTAACGGCATAGTATTCGGCGCGCTGGGTGTCTTTTAGATAGCTATGTTCTGGGCCAACACCAGGATAGTCTAATCCCGCACTAATGGAATGAGCCTCCACAATTTGCCCCTGAGTATCCTGTAATAGATAGCTCATAGCCCCGTGTAGTACCCCAGGACGACCTTCAGTGAGAGTTGCCGCATGTTTACCCGATGCTACGCTTTCTCCCGCTGCCTCTACACCAATCAAGCGTACAGTCGTTTCGGGGACAAACTCATAAAATAAACCCATGGCATTAGAACCACCTCCAACGCAGGCAATCATAATATCGGGCAATCCACCCCACTTTTCAGCGCATTGCTGCCGAGTTTCGCGACCGATTACGGCATGGAAATCCCGCACCATCATCGGATAGGGATGAGGACCAGCAACTGAGCCTAAAATATAGTGAGTACTTTCCACATTGGTTACCCAATCGCGAATTGCCTCGCTGGTAGCGTCTTTTAAGGTTCCCGTTCCGGCAGAAACTGGCTGTACCGTCGCCCCAAGTAAACGCATCCGAAAGACATTGAGCTTTTGTCGTTCCATGTCTTCAACGCCCATGTAAATGATGCACTCCAGACCAAAACGAGCACAGACGGTTGCCGTAGCGACTCCATGCTGTCCAGCACCAGTTTCGGCAATAATGCGTTTTTTCCCCATCCGCAGCGCTAGTAATGCTTGAGCTAGAGCATTGTTAATTTTATGGGCTCCCGTATGATTTAAATCTTCTCGCTTGAGATAAATTTCTGGCTGAAAGTCCGGACGAGCGTAGTGCTGGCTCAACCGCTCGGCAAAATACAGGGGATTCGCCCGACCGACATAATCTTTTAGCAGTCCCTGTAGCTCTTGGATGAAATCGGGGTCTTGCTTGTATTGATTGTATGCCGTTTCCAGTTCAGCGAGAGCCGGCATCAGTGTTTCGGGAACATACTTGCCACCATAAGGACCAAAACGCCCAAACTGGTCGGGAACAGAGGCGGCAGAATTATCTCTTTTGATGGGAGTAGCAGTCATAAAAGTCGCAGTAAGATATGAAAAGTAAATGTAGGTGCTATTGCAATTGTACCGTTTAAGTATAGGTTCCACGTCTTAGTGTTTAACAACGGTAAAGCTTCAATTACGAGTCTCCAGAGGTCTGGTAAAGTTGGATACAGGTTAGGTAAGAATAACAGAATCCGGTTTATTTTTTGCTTTTTAAAGCTTAACTTGCCAGATTTGCCCGGACTACTAGCCGAGTCAATAAGTTGCTGCCAGCGCCAATAACATCTTGACTAAACCTATAGAACTTCTTCTTGATGCCGTGAGCGCCAAAATTTATCGATTGCTAACTATTTTCATTATTCTCTTCGGAGCGATCGCTACAGGCACAATTGGGTTGAGCTTACTAACTAGATATTTAAGGACGCAGCAGAATATCGAACTACAGCAGGCAAATAATCTCTTAACCCAACAGAAATATGCTCCAGCTCTAGCCGCTTACGATCGCCTGTTAAAAAGAAAAAAGGTAGAAAAGCCGGAAAACGATGAATTGCTAACCAACCGGGGTTATGCTTTACTCGGTCTGAATCAATACCCGCCAGCTTTAGAATCCTGTACTCAAGCTACATCTATAGAACCAACAGCGGCATTAGCCTGGAACTGTCGGGGAGAAGCGCTATATTATCTTGATCGCCCGCAAGATGCCCTAGCTGCTTTTCAACAGGCGATCGCCCTAGATGATAATAACCCCACCTGGCAACTCAATCTCGGCCGAGTATTACAGAGTCTGGAGCGATATGAGTCGGCAGCAGCTAGCTTAAGTAAAGCGATCGCTAAATTAGAATCGGCAAATCTTAACTCGCCCAAGTCAGAAAAACTAGCAAATGCTTATAACGATCTGGGGCAGAGTTTACTGAGTTTAGGGCAAGATCGACAGGCACTTCAGGCATTTGAAAAAGCTCTTCGCGATCAAGGCGATTCTTTCGCCCCACACCAGGGAAAAGGCATTGCTCTATATCGTTTGGGCAAGCATAATCGAGCAATTAAAACTTTCGAGCGGATTTTACACCGAACGGACTTAACCTCAGAACAACAGGCGATTAACTGGCTGTATCACGGAATTAGCCTCTGCCAAACATCAAAAAGAACTAATGCCTCAAAATCATTCGAGTCAGTACTCAAGCTAACGCAAAATCCCGAACTACGTAAAATAGCCCAAGCTGGCTGTGGTATTCGTTAGATCGAAGATGAAGTTTATGGCGCTGCACTTTGATGAAACCAGGCCGTAATGGCGATCGCCAGAGCATCAGCGGCATCATCGGGACGGGGTAAAAAGTCTAGAGCTAATTCTCGAGCTACGGCTTCTTGAACCTCTATTTTGGGGGCGTTGCCATAGCCAGTCAGAGTTTTTTTGACTTCTGGGGGGGTATATTCTACATAAGGAATACCAGCCTGTCCTAAAACTAGGATTAACACTCCTCTTGCTTGAGCAACGGTGATGGTGTGGCTCATCCGATAAAAAAATAGCTTTTCTACTGCTACTAAATCGGGTTTCATCTCGTCGATGATTGCGTGCAAATCTTCATAAATCGTACACAGGCGATCGCTAAATGGTACCTTGGCGGCAGTTTCAATCGTGCCAAAATCCTGAAGCTCAATCTGTGGCATCAATGATGCTCTGTCTACTGTCTGACAGACAATACTGCCAAAACCTAAAACAGCTATACCCGGATCTAGTCCTAAAATTTTCATTTTCATTTAGGCAAAATCTAACTGACCGCAGACTCTTGACTAACTCATGCTTGGTCTTCGACAAACGGACATTTTGCGCGACTCGATCAGTAGTTTGATCGTGATATTTACTAAAGCCTGCCAACTCAATTACAGCACGATAGGATATCTTTATCTTAACGACTCCGGTATCTATCTAGAAAACAGTTTTACCTGGAATGAAAAATTCATTCTCGCGCAACAAAAAGCCCTATCGACGTAACAGACTGTTTAAATGGCTGTCTCCTGGATTATTTATCAAAAGATGGTTGCTGCTCAGCGCCGGTGGTTTTTTGCTGGCGGTAATCGGTACGGCAATTTGGAGTAAGCTCACGCCTATTTATCGCTTGCTATCTTTCACCGCCAGAATTTTAGAGTTTTTGACTACCGTGGTGCCTAGCTACGTTTCGGGTCCAATAGTTTTGTTAACGGGAATCTTTCTGATTTTTTGGGGGCAGTCGCGCACCGTAGGTTCTATTACCGATGTGTTGGGAGTAGACAAAGATAAAGGACTGGTCGATATGCTGTTAGACCGTCGTCGTCTCAATCGCGGTCCTAAGATTGTAGTAGTTGGAGGGGGGACGGGTTTATCCACTCTTCTACGGGGTCTTAAGGAATATAGCAGCAACATTACTGCCATTGTCACCGTAGCCGATGATGGTGGTTCTTCTGGCCGGCTGAGAAGAGAGATTGGAGTCTTGCCCCCCGGAGATATTCGCAACTGTTTGGCGGCACTGGCAGACGAGGAGGAATTACTCACGGAATTATTTCAATATCGTTTTGAAGCGGGAGATGGCTTAGTCGGTCATAGCTTTGGCAACCTGTTTTTAACCGTAATGAGCGAAATTACTGGCGACTTAGAACAGGCAGCAACCGCCAGCTCAAAAGTTTTGGCAATTAGCGGAAAAGTTCTTCCGGCGACTCTTAGCGATGTCAGCCTTTGGGCAGAAATGGAAGACGGTAGGTTAATTGAAGGAGAGTCAAATATTCCCGAAGCGAAAGGCAAAATTAAAAACATTGGCTGTATTCCGGCTAATCCTCCGGCACTTCCCTCTGCCATTACGGCAATAGAAGAAGCGGAGTACATAATTATTGGACCTGGAAGCCTATATACCAGTATCGTACCTAATTTACTGGTGCCTGAAATTAGAGATGCGATCGCCAATGCGGACGTTCCCCGTATCTACGTCTGCAATATTATGACTCAACCTGGAGAAACAGAAGGATATAGCGTTGCTGATCACATTAAGGAAATCGATCGCGTCAGTAAAGGCAAATTATTTGACGCTGTTTTGGTACATCGCAAGCCCCCCAGCGCTATTTCCTTAGAGCGTTATGCTTTAGAAAACTCCCACCCCGTATTTTTGGATCGTCAGGAGATTGCCAAGCTCAATCGCCGTATTGTTATGGCTAACGTTATGGAAGAAGACTCTGTGCGCGGGCATGTTCGCCATAGTTCGAGTCAGCTAGCAAGAGTTCTACTGCGTTGGTATAGTGGCAAATGGCAACCGAAAATCTAATTAACATAACTAGATTAAGTAGGTGTCCGCATTTTGTGGCGATCGTGGCTTGAGAAACTTTGCCGAAGATTACTTTGACCGAGGAAAAAATAAAAGGGACATAACAAAGTATTACAGTCTAATCAGCCCGCTTTACTTTGTTACTCCCAACTTAAAGTTACTTGGCTTATTTAGCGGTCAACCATACAATTCCTTTATATTCTGTTGATACATTATAAATAAG
>JBCBIN010000317.1:0-4902 GCA_038524555.1 Cyanobacteria bacterium J06623_7
CCTGTCCGATACAGATCGTATGTACCTGAGGATTGATGTAGTTCATCGTGTCGCAAATGGCAAAAGCTTCCGTTACGGAGCTAATTGTCGCCCAACTACTCTTTCTTCAGTTTGACGATCCAGATAAGCCCATCACGATGTATATCAACTCGACCGGAACTTCCTGGTATGGCGGCGACTCGATCGGCTTTGAAACGGAAGCTTTTGCCATTTGCGACACGATGAACTACATCAATCCTCAGGTACATACGATCTGTATCGGACAGGCGATGGGAACGGCAGCCATGATTCTTTCTTCTGGAGCTAAGGGTTATCGCGCTAGTTTGCCCAACGGCACAATCATTTTGCACCAGCCTCGCCAGGGTGCTAGAGGACAGGCAACAGATATTCAGATTCGCGCGAAGGAAGTAATTACCAATAAGCGCGCCGTCTTGGAAATTTTTAGCCGCAATACGGGTAAATCAGTGGAAGAGCTAGAAAAAGATACGGACAGAATGCTCTACATGACACCCCAAGACGCTAAAGAATATGGCTTAATCGACAAAGTTCTCGAAAGCACTAGCGATTTACCTACTCCGGTAGCGGCTCTGAGTTAATTAGACAAGGCGATTTGTCTGGTGCCCAAGTTTTTAAACACACACACAAAATCTCGAATAGGTAAAAATTTATGCCCATTGGTATTCCGAAAGTTCCCTATCAAATGCCCGGTCAGCAGTACAGTGACTGGATTAGCATTTACGATCGCCTCTATCGCGAACGCATTATCTTTTTGGGTCGAGGCGTTACCGATGGTTTGGCCAATCAAATTATTGCGATCATGCTTTACCTCGATTCTGAAGATCCGGGCAAGCCGATCTATCTTTATATTAATTCTCCCGGTGGTTCAGTAACGGCCGGACTGGCGATCTACGATACGATGCGCCACATTAAATCTGAAGTCGTGACTATTTGTGTCGGTTTGGCAGCTTCCATGGGAGCATTTTTGCTCGCTGGCGGTACTAAAGGTAAGCGCCTGGCTTTACCCCACTCCCGCATTATGATTCACCAGCCTTCCGGTGGCATGCAGGGACGCAATCAGGCTACAGATATTGATATTGAAGCCCGAGAAATTTTGCGGATTCGCGATCAGCTCGACCAGATGATGGCAGATAATACCGGTCAGTCGATTGAGAAGATTAAAAAAGACACTGATCGCGACTACTTTATGTCCGCTCAAGAAGCCATGGAGTATGGTCTAATTGACCAGGTAATTGAAGACAAACCAGATTAAGTTTAATAAGTAATTGTTCTAACTGTTGTTAGTTAGGTATTTCTTTCACAGTATGATTGATTCTCTAAGCTGGTAGCCCTTTCGGGTTGCCAGTTTTTTTTGCGTGGGGCTAGGGGGGAAGATCATAATGTGTCAATCGCAAGCGCCATTCTACCTGCGTGTCAAATGTGCTTTTTTATACTTGACTATACTTAGTGTCACTCAGTGCGTTGTCAGATTGCTGCTGACGCTGAAAGTTTTGCACGAATAAATCAAATGTACTTTTGCTCTCAAATCTATAATTCATAGGGATATATGCTTACTAAAAATGATAATTTTAGTTCTTAAAAATATAGTTTAGATCGAGTCAATACCACTTATAAAGTATAGATAAATTAAGCTTTTCCATTACTTCACTATTAGTGTTTATACTGTTGACAAATTGGTAAGTTTACGGGTTACGAGATTATCTAGTCTTAACACAAATGAATATTCAAACTCTCAGGCAAAATGTGGTGCGCCATAGCAATACCTTGCTGGGCAAAATTAAAAACACCAAGCAAAATCTAAACTATCTTCGAGACTTAGAGTCTTGGGGAACGGCAGAAATTATTAACTTTAACGAAACTCATATTGAGTACCGACTAATTTAAATTTCAAACATAGTTTTACCAGAGCCGCTTTCTATAAATAAGGCGGTCTTTTTTTTTTGCCAATTTTTTATCCTGTCCAATTATTAAAATTATTAATAATTTATTTATCGGTTTTATGAACCGGCGGCACTTGCGGGTAACGACCAAATTTGACTGTCACCATCGGTCACTGCGTAGGGACCGGAAATCATCGCCCGAGAAAAATTAGCGGTCTGCACATCAAAGATTTCGTCAACCCCCGACTTGAATTCTAAGCAGCTAATCATCTCTCTTTTTTGCAGGTCAACTACTGCCACGCCACACTTTAAATCTTTATGGCGATCGCCAATGGGTAAATTACCAAAGATAGCCGTTTCGCGAATTTTAGACAGTCCGACAAAAGCAAACTTACCGGAAAAAGCCAGCCCTCTGGTATATCCGGGCAGAGTAACAATAACTTCTTGGGCTCCAGTTTTCAGATCGACGGTAATTAGCTCTCCCCGACCAGAATTGAGAACCCACAAAATTTGCCGATAGAAGCGAGGAGAATGGGGCATTGAAAGACCATCGGTAATTGTCTTACTGCTAGGCACTTCTAGAATACAGCCGCCGTTGGCTTTATGTTCACGCCAGGCACCGGCTTCGTCTGTTTTGCCTAAGACCGTAACATACTTAGGCATGCCTTTGACCATAGCCATGCCGTTAAGATGACAGCGATCTTCGGGGGCGATCGCACTAATAAAATTGGGTTGCCACTGGGGTAAGAAATTATAGTTATTGCTGAGGGTACAGAGGCAGGAAAAGCGAGTGTTAACGATCCAAAGCTCTTTATTGCCCCAGGCGAGGTCATGAATCGAAATATCTCCCGTATACTGTCCGCTTTTGGTGAGAAAACAGGCATCATAGCTGCCAGCGGGTTCGATCTGAGGAGCGAGGTCGAGATCGTTTTTTAGGAAATAAACCCAGTCTTTGCCCCCTACAGCCAGTCGCGCCGGGCCAATTGCCATTCCCATAGCTCGTTCAAAATTGTGGAAGGAAAGAGTGAGGGTCTTATCTTTCGCGGTGACTACTCCTAATTTTCCGGCTTGGTAAGTCGAAAAAAAGAGCGAAACTTTGAGATGCTGGAGAAATTCACTCAGGTTATTACTATATTCGTAGTTTACTTCCCGCAACCCTTCGGGGGTATCTTTATCTGTCTTTGCCGGTTCAACCATGAAGATTCCGTAGCTCGTCGGTAAAATTGTAGGCGATTTGAGGGCTGACAGCGCTCTCCCCAGCATTCTCTTAGCCGAGCAAGTCAAAGACCAGTTAACTCAAACCTCCATCGCCAAGTTATTTTATAGCAGGCTGAAATCAAACTCCAGCCTGTTTGAGTGGGGCTAGATAGGACTAGATACTGTTAAAGTCACTCTCTGTTAACTGTTCGGTATTAATCCCGTTGAGACTGACTAAGACCTCTCTGCCAAATAAAATATCGCTACCGGCAAAGCTCAGGTCGTTAAAATGCAGACCATCGGCCAAGCCAAGGCGATCGCCACCCAGGTCGAAGTCGATAATAGTATCCCTACCACCATCATTACGCAGCATAAAGAGATCGTCTCCGCTACCTCCTTCTAGCAAATCTATACCACTGCCACCATCGAGAAAATCATTGCCGTTGCCGCCGAGCAACAGGTCATTACCATCACCAGCAACCAGGCGATCGTCACCATTACCCCCCGATAGGGTATCATTACCGCTACCACCGTTGAGGGTGTCATTGCTTTCTCCTCCAGCCAGGTAATCATCACCTTCACCGGCAATTAAAATATCGCTACCGTTATCGCCAAATAAAATATCTCGACCGTTGCCGCCATCTAAGGTATCGTTACCCTCACCACCAGCTAAGTTATCGTTACCGTTACCACTGTTGAGGACATCATCTCCATCATCTCCATTGAGCAAATCGGCTCCATTGTCACCATTAAGAGTATCGTTACCGCTGCCTCCAGCTAAATTATCATTGCCACTCAAGCCAGTCAGCAAATCGGCTCCACTGTCTCCCAGTAAGGTATCGGCTCCATCGCCGCCCTCGACGACATCATTCCCCGCACCGCCAGCTAGACTATTGTCACCACTCGAACCGATGATAATATCATCCCCTTCGCCGCCATCAACGGTATCATTTCCCGCACCGCTATTGACGGTATCATTACCCCCCAAAGCCTGAATATTTTCAAAGCGATCGCTGCCAAATAGTTCTTCAGGGAGATCGCTACCGGTTATGGTAACGGGAGTCGCATCAACCTCGATTAGCTTAAATAGTTCGGTGCCAACTTCACCATCATTCGCCGCGAAAAATAGTTCGTCTCCCACTACCGTTAACCCACTGGCATAAGAGCCATAGCTAGAGCCAAAATTACTCTCGCCCGGATTGATATCGGCAACTAATTGAGTGCCCTCGGCGGTACCGTCGGTAACAAAAATTTCATTGCCACTGGTGCCATCATTGGCGGTGAAGTAAAGCTTGCCGTTAAATTCGGTCAGATTGTAGGGGTTAGACCCATAGTTATAGCCATAGTTGCTCGAACCAGGGCGCAGATCGGTTAACAGTTGAGTCCCTTCTACCGTACCATCACTGACAAACAGCTCTCGACCACTCTCGCCATTATCGGCGGTGAAATAGAGCTTGCCGTTAAATTCGGTTAGATCTCCCAGATAAGAACCACGAGGATAAGCCGTACCGTTGTAGCCAAAATTAACGTTAGGATTGATATCGGCAACTAGCTGAGTGCCCTCTGCCGTCCCGTCGGTGACATATAGCTCATTGCCACTCTCGCCATTGTTCGCTGAGAAGTAAAGGCGATCATTAAACTCCACCAGATTGTTGGGATTGGAACCATAGATATAGCCATAGTTATTTTCGCCCGGGCGCAGATCGACGACTAATTGAGTGCCCTCTGCCGTCCCGTCGGTGACATATAGCTCATTGCCAATCTCGCCATTGTTCGCCGAGAAGTAAAGGCGATCATTAAATTCCAC
>JBCBIN010000318.1:0-4889 GCA_038524555.1 Cyanobacteria bacterium J06623_7
CCCAAATTTCCGCCGGAACATTACCAAACAAAAGTTCTCGACCAATACGATTAGAGGCAGCACCTATCTGCTTAACTTCAACTGCCGACTGAGTAACTTCCCCCAGACGAATCATAATCGTTCCTAGCTGGCGTTTTGATTGAATCGGTAACTTAATGACTTTCTCTCGCAGACGGTCTAACCAGGCAACCCAGTCAGCCTGTTGTCCCCGCTCTTCCAACCGAGCAAAAAATTTAATAATGCGGCGATCGTGCCAGCCATGAGCGACCCCCTCTAAAAGCTGGTTGAATAAAAATTCATAATCAGCATCAGACAGCCTGGAGCTAGGTTCGGGTTGATTAGCACCGGAATTTGCAGAATCTTGCGGCGACATAGAGTTAGAATTTGACTCCTGTGTATTTTGCTCGGCTTGCCCAATCGTATGACTCATTACCTTAGATCGAAGATATTATTTTTATAGAAAAGTTAAACTAATTTGATTCAAAATTATGGGCTCAAATAGAACTATATAATTTTGAGCGTGGCTCAATAAACTCAGGCAACCCAAGCATTATCCACAGCTAAATATGGCTCAATTGTACAGGGATAATTTTCTACTAACTAGTGGAAAATAGAAAACCCACATTTACTATGGCTTACGAACCCCTACATCACAAGTATCGACCACAAACTTTTAGCGATTTAGTCGGACAGGAAACGATCGCCCGAACTTTAAGCAATGCTCTAGAACAGACCAGAATTGCTCCTGCCTATTTATTTACTGGTCCTAGGGGCACCGGCAAAACCTCTAGCGCGAGAATCTTAGCAAAATCTTTAAATTGTCTGGCCAGCGATCGGCCAACTCCCCATCCCTGTGGTAAGTGTGAAGCCTGTACGGCGATCTCCAAGGGTTCGGCTTTAGACGTAATGGAAATTGATGCCGCTAGCAACACCGGCGTAGATAATATTCGCGAAATCATCGAGCGATCGCGTTTTGCCCCAGTTCAGTGTCGTTACAAAATTTATGCCATTGATGAATGTCACATGCTCAGTACGGCAGCGTTTAATGCCCTACTAAAAACTTTAGAAGAGCCACCTCCACAGGTTGTTTTTATTTTGGCAACGACTGACCCCCAAAGAGTTCTTTCGACAATTATTTCTCGCTGTCAGCGGTTTGACTATCGGCGCATTCCACTGACGGATATGACCGGTCATTTAAGCTACATTGCCGAGCGTGAATCAATCCAGATTGCTGATGATGCTTTGACTCTGGTGGCACAGATTTCTAATGGCGGTTTGCGAGATGCTGAAAGTCTTTTAGATCAGCTGTCTCTCATGCCAGAACAGATTACGGTAGAGAAAGTCTGGGATTTGGTCGGTGCAGTTCCCGAACAGGATCTATTGAAGTTGCTTAGAGCAATTAACGGTAATGATTCCCTTGCCGTATTGCAGCAGTGTCGTAGTCTCCTAGATCGCGGTCGCGAACCTCTCGTGGTCTTGCAGAATTTAGCTACTTTCTACCTCAACTTACTAATTGCTAAAACCGCCCCTCAAAATTCAGAACTTACTGCCGTAACGGAAACCTGTTGGCAGCAGCTATGCGAAGAGGGCAAAAACTGGCAAACAGCTTCAATTTTAAGCGGGCAGCAACATTTAAAAGAGGCCGAAACTCAGCTAAAGCGAACCACCCAACCCCGACTATGGCTGGAAGTTACCCTGCTCGGACTCTTGCCTGAAGCCCAGAGTTTAGTTCCCAATCCCCACACCGTCGCTCCAACTTCTCCCCAACAAGCAGTTACTCCACTACCAACAGTGGTAATTACCCCCCCGGCACCACCACCGACACCGACGCCTCAACCAGACGTTCCCCCTACACCAGCCACTCCCCTAGCTAATCCAGCAGCTCAGATCGTCGAGCTCAATAGCTCAGTTCAGTTACCAACTGATACTACAGACTCCGCAGCATCACTGCCCATAGCTCAACCAGCTTCAAACACGCGATCGCCAGTGGAACCGCCCGCACCAATTGAGATCGCCAATGAATCAGTCACGAACCAGCCAAACCAAGACCCCATCGCCAATCAGCAAATTTGGAGTCAGGTAGTCAGTTGTTTACAACCACCAACCACTCAAGCACTACTAAAACAACAGTGTCACCTAGTCAATTTTGACGGCACCAGTGCTGTTGTCGGGGTGAGCTCGCCTAATTTGGAAAAGATGACCCAGAAAAAAATTCCTAACATTGAAGCGGCGTTTGCTCAAGTCTGTCAGCATAAAGTTAGGGTGCAAATAGAGGTTGCTAGCGCAAAAAAAAACGCTAATAAAGCCTCTAGCATACCGATGAGTCAGGCGATCGCCCAGAAACCACCTCTGACACCGTCTTCTTTCCCCAATCTTCCGACCGCCGCAGTTCCCTCCCAGGCAGTTAGTGAAAATGTTGCGGTTGCAGCACCGAGTACCGTTTTATCCACTCCAGCACCGACGGCTCCTAAACCAACAGGTGATCTACCTTACAATCCGCCTCAGGCGATCGCAACTCAAGATAACTCAAGATTAACTCCCGTTGTTACCGAGCCACCCATAGAAAAGACTGTCCAGTCCAATTCCGTTACTTCTGAGTCAGCTTTGGATACAGATTATGCCAATGCAGATTTACAGCAGGCGATCGAAGCTTTAACTCAAAGTTTTGAAGGCGAGGTAGTGCAGCTTGATAGTGATTTAAACGATTTAGATGATGATTTTGAGTCAGAAGAGCCAGAAAATATATCATCAATTTCAGAATCGATTCCAGAAACTGTCACGGTTGCCGATCGGCCAAACGTAGATGAATACGATGATGAATGGTAGAAGCTAAAGGATTTAATATTTTGCTGGGTCATGAGCATCCAAATTTAATCTAGGTATGCAAACATTCAACCCCGCACAAAATCACTTTATAGATTTATGAACCACGACCGACCTGAATATCTCTAACCCGGACAGGAACGCAGGCATGGGTCATTTGAGCAATCTGCATAGGTTCTCCCTTCCCGCACATATTGGTGCCGCACTGTTCGAGTTCCGACTCTCCTCCTAGTAAATCGATACTGTTCCAGAACTCTGTCGTCATGCTGTGATAGGTGACGTTTTTGAGCATGCCCGTAATCTGACCGTTTTTCACCTGCCAAAAGGCATCACCACCAAATTGAAAGTTGCGCCGCTGCTGATCGATGGAGTAGCTACCAATACCGTCGATCAAAATACCGTCTTCGGTGTCGGCAATCATTTGTTCTAGGGTTGCAGTATGGCTATCTCCGGGTTTTCCTGGCTCCAGTCCGAGGTTGGGAATTCGCACCATCGGCGTACTCGACCAGCTATCGGCAAAGGCACTACCGTTACTGCTACCTCGACCCAGGCGATAGGCGGTTTCACGATCGGTTAGATAGTCGTTGAGTCTGCCGTCTTTAACCACGTACCAGCGTTGGGCGGGAACCCCCTCATCATCATAAGCAACGGTACTGCGTCCTTGGGGTTGGGTGCGATCGGCAACTAGATTGACCCAGGGAGCGGCATACTGTAGCTGTTGCAGCTTATCGGTAGTGGCAAAGCTAGTCCCGGCAAAATTGGCTTCGTAACCGTAGACGCGATCTAGTTCGGTAGGATGCCCGACGGATTCGTGAATGGTGAGAAATAGATTACTCGGCTTGAGAATTAGGGTGGTTTTACCATCTTCGGGTAGTTCGGAAGCATGAACTTTTTCGATCGCTTCTTCTGCCACTCGTTCGACATTGCCCAGTAGATCGGCTTGATCGATATGTTCGTAACCAATATTCAGCGGTGGACGCTCGTAACTGCGACTTTTAGCATCTCCATTGGAGATCGCCGTACAGCCCATTCCCGGGTAGCTGCGATATAGGGTTTGTTCGATGACTGAGCCTACCGTAGAGGCAAATATTTTGTCTTCCTGGGTAAAGCTAAGAAAAGAATAGGCTTTTTTGATACCGCGATCGCCATAGCTTAAAAACTGCTCGTTGATATTCAGCAAGAGTTCGGCCTTTTCTTGAATTGGAATGCTAAAGGGATCTGTTTGAATGGGAGTTGTATACTTATCTTGGTATGCTGCTACTGGAACGAGCTTAACTGGATTTTTCTGAGTAAGACGGCTACCTTTAGCTGTTTCGATTGCCAAATTGACAATTCGTTCGACCTCAGCGGGCATAATATTGTGAGAAGCGACAAAGCCCCAAGCACCATTCAACAGAACCCGTACACCAAAACCAGAACTAACGTTGTCTGCAAGACGATTTAAAGAGCGATCGCTGGCTGATAGTCTTTGGTGACGATAGTGACAGATGCGAATGTCACCGTATTCACAACCTGCCCGGCGAATTAGGTCAACTGCCAGTATGGCTAATTCCTTATTGGTCTGAATTGGGGCTTGTACCATAAGTGCTTGATGAGAGATATAAAGCTGTAGCTATATTTTAGATTAAAGTAAACAGCCTCGTATTATCTCCAGTAATTGACCAGGCTAAATTGCTCCTGCTCTAAATTTTATAGATTTTTATTACCATACTCTAATCGTTTTCTCAGAATATATTGTCAGACTTTAAGTAATACAAATAGAGATTATTGATAGGCTTACTTACTATCCCTAAACCAGTGCAAAAAATCTTCGATACGGCTTCTTTAAAAGTTAGATTAACAGTAGGAATAGCTACCGCAACGGCAATTGGTTTAGGTAGTTTAGCAGTCTGGACGAGCATGCGCATGCAGCAAATTTTGGTTTCTACTCATAAGGACAATATGAAATATATTGCCCAGCGTTTTCCCATGGACGTAGAGATTTATAGTGAGATGATTCCCCTGGTAGACGGTGCCCAGCGAGCAATTGATAGTCTATCGACACCAGATAAGTTGATTTGGATTGA
>JBCBIN010000319.1:0-4855 GCA_038524555.1 Cyanobacteria bacterium J06623_7
ACATAAAGTATCTCAACTCATGGGACTGAGGAAAATTGAGGGGCACAATGGACATAGCGATCGCCGTTAAGCCCGCATATTTAGCAGCGTTGCGACGCTCATCTGGAGGTAAAGACTTGTTTTGAATTGCTTCTCTGACTATGAACAGCAGCAGCAGCAATAAATTAAACACGACGTAAGCACCAAAAAAGCCGCCGCGACGATTCTTAGTGGGGTTAGTACTCCACTGATCGGCAGTCCAGTAGGATGGTGTATTTATATCTAAAATAGACTTCACCCAGTTCTGTTGGCGGTTGCCCTCTTCATAGGCTTCGGGACTAAGTTTGTGGTTGAGGACAGTTCCCGCAATTTCAATCTTAATTGGATAGAGGGGATTGCCATATACCAGGGTATTTTTAAGCGGAAAGGCAAAGATAATTAGGCTTGCAAGTATGGCTATAGGTAAAATTTTTGTCAGTTGTTTCCCGCCAACTCGGTGTCGCCAGCATAACCAACCTAGTCTGATGCCGGTAAAGCCTAAAATAACCACGGCTAAGGGCTGTAGCTGAGTCTTGGTATTGACGGCGATCGCTGCTCCCAAAAAGGCAAGGGCTAAATCTACTTTTCGCGGTAGTTCCTGATTTTGATAAAAGCGATAAGTCATCATCACCAGAATTGAGGTGCCGACATTCCCGGGTAAATCGACAAAGCTAGTGCTGGCGTGGGTTAAAACTAGGGGAATTGAAAATAGAGCGAGAGTGGAACAGTAGAGGGGAACCTGAAATATGTTTCTGAGAAAGATTAGATAGCCGAGAATCGAACAGAAGCTAACTAGGTTAGTTCCCTGCATCCGTCCGGTAATTCGCCAGAAAAACCCCTGTAAAAAGTGCGCCAGTAAAGGAAAACCGTCAAAGCGCGGCTCAAACCACTTCTCATCCCCAATAAACATAGACTCGGGTAAGATGCCCCAAATTCTGGCGGCGAAAGGTAGATGATACCAGCCCGGATCATAATTGTTATCGACATCGATAATTGCTTTAAGAAATACCGACGTAACTAAAATAATGGCGATCGCCATCAAAAGGGTTTCTATTCCCAGTTGGCGCTGTTTAGATCGTTCTTTGGTCGTCAGATTCAACATTGGGAATCAACAATAACAATTTAATTAGTTCTGCTTGGAGGTAAAGAGGGAAAATCGCTCGACAAAGGAAACCACGGCAAATACAGCTAGGATAATCACCACTGCGACCACATATAAAAATCGCTGCATGAGGGCAAACTGTACCGCCACTTCTCCCGGCACGCCAAACAGATCGAGCAATCCAATCCAGCTAAATTCCATAAAGCCCAGATTTGCCGGAGTAAAGCTCAACAGCATAGCTAACTGCACGATCGGCGAGATAAAGGCAATTGCCCAGAGATTGATTTTGAACCCAGCGGCGATCGCAATCAAAATGCCCCGCACGATCCAAACAAGATAGCGAAATACGGAAATCCAGTAGAGGGAGAGGGTAAACTGCTTGCTAAGAATTGAGTCGTTGTCAACCTTAATTTGGTTCCCGCTGTCCCCCGCCGGTTTATTTTTGCGGTTTTTTCTCTGCTTAACCCAGGTAAGCAGCTTAATCAGTCCGGAAATTAGCCGACGATGCCATTTATTAATAATGAAGTGAGTAGCAATAATCGTTGCGATCCAGATAAATACCGCTACGGATAAAGATATATAGCCTAAAACAAACAAAATTGAGGTGGGAAACAGCAGCAGGGGAATCAGCAAATTAAAAAACTGATCGTAAATAACCGACAAGAAACCCCGGGAAAAGGAGCTAACTTTGTGCAGCCTCAAGGCTAAATTTTGTACCATCACCATCCCAACATATTGGGGCATAAACTGCATGGTGAGAGAACCCAAGGTAGTATAAAACAAATAGAATTTTAACGGCTGCTCACTGGCGGGGGTCAGCTTTTGGGTTACCAGACCCCACTTGTAGGCAGTAAGAAAAGTATGAATAATCAGGGTGGCGATCGCCAAACCAGCAAATAGAGGATTGAGGTTGGTGAAGCTAGTGGCGACTTCCTGTAAATCGACATCGGTAAAGCGTAAAATTAGCCAAACTAAAAACAGACCCAAAGCCAGAGACAAAACACTGGAGATAATATTTTTTTTATTCAGCATTTGTACTCGTACCTGTGGTTGATTACCGATTACTTAAATAGTTGACTGAGGATGTACTAGAAACAGTTAAGAAAAATTTTTATAGCCCCATTTGGAGCATAAATCTAAATTTAAAAGCTCTGATATCTTGACGACTTCCGGATAATATTGTGCCATTAACTGAGTCTTGATTTCTTCTGGCATCGTAGCTTTGGGTGCCTGGTGCCATAAGAATTTTTCGACAATATTGTCCCGCACAAATTCATTAAATTCTTGAGAGAGTAGGTTTTTAGAAATGCTTTTTGCCAGGGGGCTATTAACTAAGTTATTGATTGCCTTAAACTTAACTTCTTTGTTGACATTAACTGCGGCATATTCGGGGGTAAACCCAGGCTCTACCTCCAGAAACTCTAAAACTTCGCGAAACACAACGTCGTTAGCCGATTTAAAATCTTCAAAAACGATGACCTTAATCTGCCGGGGGTCAAAGCGATCGCAGTAGCGTTTTACCTGCTGATAGTACTGGATACGCTGAGAATAGTAGACATAGCTGGGGCTGGTAACTCTGGGAGGGTTGCTGATTTTTTCCTGCTGGCGATCATATTCTAGAGCTAATGCCGTTAGGAAGTCGGGTTCATTCTCTTCGGTAAACTTAACGTAGTGGCTATGTAGAGAGTAGAGAAACTTGGCTGGTTCCCGCAAAATAATAATTATCTTGGCATCGGGATTAAAATTATAAATCTTCTCCGCCGCTACCTGAGAATAGAGATAGTTAGTCGAAGATTCCCCCGCCACCTTGACGTTACGAGCCTTACTAAAAAGCTGGAGATAGGCAGATTCGTTTCTAAAGTCATAAAAACGCTGTTTGCCATAGGCGCGATCGCTCTCTAAATGGAAATCAGAACAAAAAAAATGTGGCTCTTTAATGCTCGACATATATATTTCGGGATGCTGTCCCAAAAATTGGTGTAAAGCAGTTGTTCCTGATTTTGGCTGCCCGACGATAAATAAATTAGGCTTCATTATAGATTACGATTGATACGTTTGGATAGCTCTGAGCTCCTAGCTTGAGGCTGTAAGGGATAAATAACCAAAATAATTTGTAGAAAATAATTTTTAGTTTTGCCAGTTGCCAATACTGTTAGTTTTAAGCTTCGGTCAAATGCTGTTCATAGCTCCCATACCTAGGACTGAGTTTGTAATTTGGCTTTAAGACGCGCCGCAATCCGCTCTTGAATACGAGAATCCTGCCAGTATCGCCACCAGCCAGCCGGACTCAACAGCAGAAAATCCCGGGCTAGCTTGAGTAAGTTGGGTGACTCACCGTGTACTAAGGCTGCCAGAGTTGTGTTTACTTCAGTGGAAAATAAAGCTACTTTACCCACCTTTTTGGCTGCACGCCGGGTCAGATGTTTATCCACCACTAACTGCATCTGTTGGCGAAATTCCGCGACGCTAGAGCTACGGCGAATCGTCTGAGAATCTCCATGAACTCTAAATGCTGCTAAAGCTTGGGGTAAATAGCAGGTTTCTCCCAATGCCGCCAGCTTGAGCCAAAAATCCCAGTCGGCAGTATACCAGAGCTCGTCATTGAGTCCTCCAAGAGAGAGCGCCGCTTCACGCCGAAACACGGGAGCGGGAATGGCAATAAAATTTTGTACTAGCAGCTTGTCGATCGCTTCTGCCGCAGTTATGGTGCCCTGTCGGTTAGGGAGAGGACAACGCCACAAACCCAAAGGCTTACCCCGTTCGTCAATAAACACAGAGTCGTGTAGATATAGACTTGCTTGAGGATAAACCGCGATCGCTTCTTTGAGCCGCTGGAGCCGACCTTCTAGCCAGAGATCGTCCTGATGGAGGAAACAAGCATATTCTCCCGTTGCCTCCTTAAGAGCCTGATTGGTGTTGGTAACCCAATTACCTGCCCTCGCGTTGCCAATCAGCTTTAAATTGAGTCTATCTGCGAAGCTTTTGGCAATTTCCAAACTATCGTCCGTCGAACCATCATCAATCACGACACATTCAATTGTCGGGTCTTGCTGGACGACAATCGAATTTAACGCTGCCGCTAGATACTTACTACCGTTGTAGGTAGGAATAATGACCGATAGCCATGGTTGCTGATTCATCGTTTCAAGCCCAAAATGCTGAGAAAGAAGCTGCTAAAAATTGCCTGAATTCCCAGCGCCAGACAGGTTACCCCTGGAATGACGATCGGCATAGTTTCCGTTGGATTTAAAGAGCCAAAGTCGTGTTGACCCCAGATACCAAAGGCATAGACTGAAGCGGCCATGCCCAATACTAGCAGTAACGTCCCGGCTATTAGACCCGTTTCCAGATTGAGATAGCGAAATAGTCTATTTAAGCGTCGGTCTTCTGGTAGCAAACCTTCGCTAATGCCAAATACTTTAGTAAATAGAGCAAACATGACAATTTGGAACCCAATAGTCATGGCGGTAGAAGAGTAAAGTAGACTATGCACCTTGGGACTAGGCAGTAGGGATAGGGTTGCCAGGAACCCGCCTAAAATCAAGAAAATACCTGGATAGAAAAACAGCCAGCGGGGGCTATACATCAACAAGAAGCGGAGATGCCGCCAACCATCGCGCCAGGTGTTCAAATGGGGAGGACGACTGCGACCATCGGGAGATAGGGTCGTGGGAACTTCTGTAATCTGCATTTTGTGTAGGGTGGCTTTAACCACCATTTCGCTAGCAAATTCCA
>JBCBIN010000320.1:0-4850 GCA_038524555.1 Cyanobacteria bacterium J06623_7
AACTAGCTCAATATGGCTAACATTTCTGCCGATTTTGTCATCAAGCTAGCTCTCAATCTCGCTTGCCACCGCTTCTTGGCTTTACGGAAAATAAGCAAATAAACTAAGGAAGGTAAAATGCTTAATACGAGGATGAGAGCTAGCTTGATGACAAAATCGGCAGAAATGTTAGCCATATTGAGCTAGTTATATGTTGTAGGGCTAGTCTGAAGACTCTAGTTTTATTATCCCTATTTAACCCATATAGCTCAATTAACTAGGGGATATTTTTATATTTCCTTTAAATCAGGCTGCTATCCATACCAGAATTAGATTTCTTGGGGAGTTAGAGGTTCGAGCAAGGGCATAAAGCCCCTGGTTAGCTCCCGTACCTTAATTTTTTTCGCCTGTAGTGCGGTTTGCAAGAGCCGAGCCGCCGCCTGTGGTTGACCCGCACCACAAAAAAACAGATCCGCAGCAAAATAGCCGTGTTCGGGCCAGGTGTGAATTGCAATATGAGACTCAGCCAAAGTAGCAGTTGCGGTTACGCCATGGGGACTAAATTGATGCACACATAGATCGATTAGAGTTGCGCCCCCTGCGGTAATTGCTTCGATTAAAGCCGCCTCGATCGCCTGGGAATCATCGAGCAACTCAGCCGGAGCCTGCCATGCATCTATAACCAAGTGAGTCCCCATTTGTTTCATTCTTTCAACCTTCTGACCACAACAAAATAGTACGAGAAAACTGATTAAAATCATCTTTCCAGGTTTATTATGCTAGATCTTGGTATTTAATGGCTGCTTTAGGTATTCTCTCCCAGGAATAAGTATTGATTCGGGGGAACTCACTAACATTCAACATCTTTGTCTTTTCCATTCCCTTAAATGAGCGTCATGCAACAAATCATTAACTTCTGTGTATATACAAATCATTAAGTAAATATTAAGAAGCTAAGTATTATCATCCTTGAATTGACTTTAGACGGGTGCTAGCATCAGTGGCGGAAATGTATTACTAGGAGAATTTTGCCATGATTACTAATTTTGCTGCCTACACTATAGTAGCGATCTCCTATGTCGCTTTTGTAGTTGCAACTTGGTTTATGTTTACCCTCTGACTAAAGCTAAACGACGCGGAAGATAAAGGGATAGCGAAACGATTGCTCTGGGGTTTGCAAACACTGAACTATTGCCCAGATAGACATACCCCAGTGAGCGATAAACCAAATCGGCCCGAGCACAAAACCCGCCAGTCCAAAAGAAAAGAAGGACATGACGCCAATAATTGCGCCAACTAGCCAGACATTGAGGTGAAAGTTAATTGCTTCTCTAGCATTATCCTTAATGACGGGATCTTCAGAAACAGTCAGGATAGCAACGGGAATGCCGATCGAGAAAACGAGGGCACTAATAAACACGGAAGCATGGGCTAATGCGGAAAGCAGCTTGGTTTTTTCTAAATTAGATCCGGTCTGCATCTTTGCTCCTATACCAAAAGTAAATCTAAGCCAATAAGTAAATAGTAGCGTTTGGGCTGCGGTGAATAAAGTAGAGATTTCCCGCTAAATTAATTGGCGATGGGGCTAATTTGCCGGACATATTATGTTCGAGATTAGCTCCTCCAGCATCTAAGCAAAAAGCACCCAGAACTAACTAGATGCTTCTTTAAGATCGAGTCTATAGCCTTGTAGCCACGATTTACTTGAATCCTACTGCTGCTTGCCAAACAAAAGCCAGCGCCAGGAAAAATACGGGAATGATTGGCAGTACATCTACCAAAGGTTTGAACATAGCGTAAGCTTCTGGCAAATCCGCCAAAATCATTGCAGCTTCCATATATTTATATACCTTCCAAGAGTTTTCTTAAATAAATAATAGTAAGAATATTACCATGATTTGCCTCTCGCAAATGGCAGTAGGGGCTAGATTTATGCCGCTAAATAGCCCAAAATCATTCCCGCTAACAAAATAAAGCCCAGCCAAACATTCTGTCCCAGAACCTTGCCATAGACCGAACGAGGAATGTAGGGTTTACGCAGAGTTAAGTACTGCCAAACCCAGCCAGCAGTAGCAATAGCAAGACTAAACCAGAAAGCTGAGTGTAGACCCAAATGAAAACCTAGCAGTCCTAAAAACGCTACAGTCAGGGCATAAAAACACCCAATCGCTTCGGGAGCATACTTGCCAAAAAAGATCGCGCTAGAATTGATGCCTACCTTCAGATCGTCTTCGCGATCGCTCAAAGCATATCCCGTATCAAAACCCATCGTCCAAGCCACAGTTGCCCCCCATAACATCCAGGTCGCGGGCTCAATTTTCGAGGTTACCGCTGTCCAGCTAATTAGTACCGCAAACCCCCACGCTAGGGATAAAACGAATTGAGGTAGGGGAAAGACTCGCTTGGCTAGAGGATAGAAGACGATAAAAGGAACCGCCGCAAAACAGAGAATCAGGCTCAAGGGGTTGAGATAGAAAGCTAAGCCAGCCGCACAGGTGAGAGAAATCAAAAAGATGACAATGCCAACTCGGACAGAAAGGGCGCGGGAGGCCAGAGGACGGGACTTAGTACGGGCAACCTGAGGGTCGATATCTCGATCCCAAAGATCGTTAACCACACATCCAGCAGCACTGGTAGCTAAGGTTCCTAAGACAATGATGCCAATTAGGATTAGGGGCGGTACTCCCCTAGAAGCCAAGATGACCGCCCACAAAGCTGGAATCATCAAAATTAGTCTTCCGGCAGGCTTATCCCAGCGCAACAGACGCATAACTGTTTGCCAGGTGGGTTCGCCTGTTGGTGGAGATTGGGTCATGGTTATTTAGAAATGTAATTTAGGGATAAAAATAAAGACCGATACAGAAACGAGAGTTCGATCACAAATCTGATAAATATTTATCAAATCTTAAGACTATTTGTTGTCCTACGCAAAATACATGAGATTATAAAAATGTCTAACTAAGAGGGTTCTAGCATTAGCAGGGTCTTTGCTACCCGGGCTTTGACCGTCATCATTTTAGCTATAAATTTGCACTACAGGGAACCGTCCCTCTGCCTCTAGCCATGAACCAAAAGATTATTGCCGCGATCGATATTGGCACCAACTCAATCCATATGGTCGTCGTGCAGATAGAGCCTTCCTTACCGGCTTTTACGGTCATTGCCAAAGAAAAAGATACAGTGCGTTTGGGCGATCGCCATCCAGCCACGGGAGAGCTGACCCCAGCAGCTATCAAACGTTCCCTCGATACCTTAAGACGCTGTAAAGAACTAGCCACAAGTCTTGAAGCCGAACAAATTATTGCCGTTGCCACCAGTGCTACAAGAGAAGCCCCCAATGGCGAGCATTTTTTGCGTCAGGTTGAGTTCGAGCTAGATATTACCGTCAATCTGATTTCTGGTCGGGAGGAAGCTCGCCGAATCTATCTCGGGGTGTTGTCGGGCATGGATTTCAACGAACAGCCCCAGGTAATTATCGATATTGGTGGAGGCTCGACCGAAATTATCCTCGCCGATATTCAAGAACCACGTTTTCTTAGCAGTACTAAGGTGGGTGCGGTGCGTCTGGCAAAAGAATTTATCACCACTGACCCCATCAGCGATAGTGAACTGAAGGTGTTAAGAGCGTATGTTCGAGGTATGCTAGAACGACCAGTAGATGAGATTTGGCGTAATCTTCAGCTCAATGAAGTTCCCCGAGCGATCGGTACTTCCGGCACGATTGAAACCATTGCCGAAATTCACGCGAAAGATACCTTGGGTGCAGTTCCCGACCCACTAAATGGCTACGAAGTAAAGTACAAAGATATTGAAAAAATCGTCAAGCGGCTGGCAAAAATGAGCTGCAAAGAACGGCTGGAAGTATCTGGTTTAGCCGATAAAAGAGCCGAGATTATTGTCCCCGGGGCAATAATTTTGCTCGAAGCCATGGCAATGCTCAAGTTAGATTCGGTAATTATCTGCGAACGAGCCCTAAGGGAAGGCATGATTGTTGACTGGATGTTAACTCGCGGTCTGATTAATAGTCGCTTGCGCTATCAGAATGAGGTCAAAAATCGTAACGTAATCAAAATCGCTCAGAAATATCATGTCGATCTCGACTATAGCCGGAGAGTGGCTGGTTTTGCCCTCAGTATCTTCGATCAACTACGAGGCAAGCTACACGAATGGGGCGAAGAGGAAAGAGAATTACTCTGGTCGGCAGCTATTTTACACAACAGCGGTGTGTATATTAGTCATTCAGCTCACCACAAACATTCTTACTATTTAATTCGCCATGCCGAACTACTTGGCTTTACCGAACTCGAACTCGAATTGATTGCCAACATTGCCCGCTATCATCGTCGTAGCCGACCCAAGAAAAAACATCATGCCTATCACGAACTTCCCAGCAAGCGCTATCAATCAATAGTCCGACAGTTAAGTGCCATATTGCGGTTAGCCGTAGCTTTAGACCGCCGTAACAAAGGAGCGATCGCTTCAGTAAAGTGCAAGTATGTACGTAGCGATCGCGCTTTATATTTCCAAATTACGCCGCAAGAAATTGGTGATGATTGTGCTTTAGAGCTTTGGAATCTCAGCTATAAAAAAGAAATATTCGAGGCCGAATTTAATATCGAGCTGATTGCTAGTATTGCCGAAAAATCGGCTTTAGTCAGTTAATATAGTCGTCTTAATTTATTTTTGTCCTATTTCATTTATTTGTTCGAGGGATTGGGGATTAGGGATTAGGGACTAGGCAATACAAATCTGTGTATACCCAATGTCCTCAATTTTTATTTAAAACAGCTACATCAATAGTTCGGACAAAATTTAGTTGTTAGCGAAATAATGGGTGTTTGAGAAATGAGATAGATAAGTTTTTAATGGCT
>JBCBIN010000321.1:0-4830 GCA_038524555.1 Cyanobacteria bacterium J06623_7
ATATAGTCGTTTTAATTTATTTTTGTCCTATTTCATTTATTTGTTCGAGGGATTAGGGATTAGGGATTTGTGTATATCTAATGCCCTCAATTCTTATTTAAAAAGCTATAAAAGCTGACCTATAGAATACTGCTTCGTATACCTTTAGGGCTTCGTATAATAGCCGATAGCTACGAACTAATCAACATTAAACGAAGTCTATTCAATTGAAAACGGCTTAATACTCAAGATCTTGAACTAGGCGCTATTTGTGAAGGATTTAGATTGGGTTCGTTTGATGTTTTTGGCACTAAAAGATAGACTCCGGTAGCAACGACGATAACTATCAGGGCGATTTTTCCATAGTGCTTGTATGTCAGCGATGATTTGACTCGACGACGGGTAGAACCTTGAATCAAGGCTACGGGACGAACTCCCGGTAAGGCATTAGAATCTGGTGGTTTAGGTTGCCGAGCCAACTGATGTGCTATTCCAGTAGATTGCTCGGTGGTTCTAGAGGTGCCCAGATGCCTCGTGGGTGCCGCTTTCTTATTCGCTTTAATCGAGTTGCTGTTTTGGGAGACATTTTGCCTGGGAGAGCTCGTCGGTTGAGACAGATTTATTACCGTATCGGCACAACCATTTAATGCTACTAAGATAGATTGAGCCGATTTATAGCGATCGCCATAATGATAGCGCGTCATTTTTGTCAAAATTGTCACTAGCTGCGGCTGGTTATGAATAAGATGGGACCACAGGAGTTCTCCATCACTATCTTCTGATAAATCGAGGGGGTTGACTCCGGTTAGAGCTTGAATACCTACCATCCCTAAGGCATAAAGATCGCTGGAAGAGCGGGGTTTGCCTCTGGCTTGTTCGATGGGCATATAACCTTGAGTACCTACCGCAACAGTTAGCTGGGGTAAGCTAGTTTGTCCCTGTAAAATCTCTTTGACTGTACCAAAATCTACCACGACAATTTGGCGATCGCCATGGCGACGAATTAAGTTCGCGGGTTTGATATCACGGTGAATTACACCCTGAGCATGGATAAATTGCAAAATATTGAGGCAGTCTCGCAACAGCTCGATAACTTTGTTGGCAGGCCAGATCTGACCCCGGGCTAATTCGGCATCCAAAGTTTGACCTTGAATATACTGCTGCACTAGATAAAATTTTCCGGCTTCTTCAAAATAGGCGCGCAGTTCAGGAATTTGCGGATGATGACCCAGACTGTGTAACGTCTTTGCTTCCGTCTCAAATAAACGTCGGGCAACTGCCAATAGCTTGGGAGCATTAAAACTTGGAGAAAGCTGTTTGACCACACATAAATCTCGATTGGGAAGCTGAGTATCCTCTGCCAGATATGTTCTACCAAATCCACCTTCGGCAAGGTATTCTGTAACCCGATAGCGAGAGCCTAAGACTTTTCCCTTCATTCAGCTTTACTGGGAATTTTACTACTTCTCAGAATACAAAGATATTTTCCGACAACCTAGTAAGTTAAGCAAAACTCAACAATACGCTCGATTTAGATTGTTATCTATAGCGATTAAATATCAAGTTATAAACGGAATCGTCTTTCTAAATTAACTTGGGTGGGTTACCCTAGCTCTCCATTCCTAGCGATCGAGCCGCTCTTTTAGATGCTGTGCCACCCTAATCGCATTAGCAATAATGGTTAAGGTCGGATTGACTCCCGTATTGGAAGGGAAAAAGCTGCCATCAACAACATAAAGATTATCTACATCATGAGTACGACAGTTAAGATTGAGTACCGAAGTAGCAGGATCGGAGCCAAATCGACAGGTACCGCATTGGTGTCCAACGGCAGCTAGAGGCATATAGCTACGGGGATAAAAGCCCAATGGAATCAGAGACGTGCTGTGACGATTAATTTTTTTCAGAATATCGACCCAACGATTAACCAGGCGATCGCGCGCTTCTAAATTATTGGGAGTATAGTCGAGGCGAATCCGACCTTGTGACCAGCGTACCCGGTTTTCCGCCACGGGCAGGTCTTCTGTCTGTAGCCACCAACCGGTCGAATGTCGAGAAGTTATTTCTAAAGCCTGTTCGGGAGCAAATTTAACAAAGGGAGCTAGCTGGGGTGGCGCACCGGGAGGAATCATGTCGGGTTTGATGTTGCCTGTATTTTGAATCATGCCCATAGGGTAGGGAAAGTCCGGTTCTCCCCAGTAGAAATCATTTAAGCCAATGGTTTTTTGATAGGTTGCATCATTGGGAAGGGTACTTAAGGCAACGATGCTGGTACACAGGTGCTTCATAAAGTTACGTCCCACTTGGTCGGAGCTATTAGCCAGTCCATTGGGATGGGCATCATTAGCAGAGCGCAGCAGCAAAGCCGCAGAGTTGATCGCCCCACAGGCAAGTACGACCAAATCGGCAGAAAAGACTTCCAGGCGATCGCCTATTTCGGTTTCAACTCCCGTTATTTCTGTTCCCGAGACACTGGTGTGTAGCTTAACTACTTTGGCTCCCGTCATTAGGGTTACATTCTCGTGTTTGAGAGCCGGATTAACGCCGCACACTTCAGCATCGCCTTTACCATCAACCAAACAGGGAAAACCATCACAAGTATCGCAGCGAATACACTGAGACAGGGTTTTATCTACTTCGTTAAGTCTTAAACCCAGAGGCAGATTAAACGGAGAGTAGCCCATCTGTTTGAGGCTATCCACCATTACCTGCATATCCCGCTCCTGTTTCACTGGGGCATAAGGATATTCATCTCTCGGGGGTTCGGTGGGGTCTTGTCCTGTTTGACCGTGAACGCAAAATAATTTCTCGGCGGCGGCGTAATGTGCGGCAAAGTCTTGATACTTCAGTTCCCAAGCGGGGGAAATGCCTCCTTTATGTTCTACCGCGTTAAAATCTTCTTCGCGCATCGGTAATAATGCTGCGCCATAAACTTTAGTGTTACCCCCCACCCAATAACAAGCTTGAGGCTTGAGCTCTTCGTTCCCACCTGCCAGCCACTGTTCATCGGTATAGTACTGTTTATCCTGATAGACTTTTTTTGGATTCCAGTTTGCTTTTTCCCGGGGTAAAAAATCACCTCGTTCCAGAATCAAAATTTTCTTTCCCGTCGATGCTAGTTCGTGGGCAACTGTACCTCCCCCCGCACCAGTACCAATCACGATCGCGTCGTAATGTTTTTGGTTTTCTGTCATATTTTTACCAATAATAAGTACGATATAGCCGTATCAATCGTTCCCTAGAGATTCTCAGCTTTTAGTTCGATCAATTTCACTGCGGCGATTTAGAGATTTGACCAGCAGATTAACGATCTCCGTTAAGATTTTAGCGAGAAAATTCATCGCGATTTGCTCGCCAAGTTCAGAATATCTGCATCTATTGACCGCCGTTTTTGGCTGGGTAGACTACTTTGACGATCGACTAGCTTTAAGCTGTTACGCTAAATCTGCAAATCTGGGCATTACTCAGGTAAAAAGCTCTATGAATACCTTGAATACGATTGTTAATGTGTATTTCACTATACTTATTCTACTCCTCTACTGGAGGGAAATTGTTTATGGCGTATTTAATGGCATCATAAATTAGGGTTCGATGAGCATCATATTTTTCATAATCTGCACTAGAGCGATCGCCCAAACTTTCCAGCATTTGATAGTTAAACTCTAGCTGGAGTCCTGCATGATTAGAGTTTTGATTGACGATGTTCTTTTTTAACGAACCGCTCAATCTGGGGCGCGAACCAACGGCACCACAGTCTTCTCCGCGTTTGGCGCTCCTGGCATCTTTGGCTACCAAATCCAGGTTTTCTCGGTTCTTTTTGATGTAATGAATAAAGTTTTTGACTTGAGTATTGCGCTCAACATTTCTGCCGCCAACACAAATTAAACCTTTGTCATATTGACGACTGGGACTATAGCCATGAATCGATACGGTTTGGGGATTCGATCTAACAAGTTTTAGTGCCTGTTTTTCATTGAATCTGCTGGAGGTGATATGCAAATTACGAAAGTTGGCTTGGTTAATTTTGCCAACTACCGACCCATCGTAGCCACTGCACTGAGGTCGAGCGTGAGCTTCAAAGTCATATCTTTTCCAGGTAAAGCGCTGGGCAACATCAGCAGAGACTTGACTGGTGTAGGGTTCGATTAAGCCGCCGTGGATAGAGAGCACGACCACATCTTCCCCCTCGCGATCAATATTTAATTCGTAATCTTTAGTTTTACCTAGCTGACATTCCTGGGAATCTTCGAGGGCAACCTCGCACATCGGACTGCCTTGTTTGGTATAGCAATCGAAACGTTCACCAGCCCTTACGGGAGAACAAGATAAACACCAAAAGCCGAACAAAAGTAACAGTAAAATTTTCCGTCGTAACATCGGATGAACTTCCACTATCTAACTTGATTATTTGGGATTGAGACAAATGATGCCCGTTAGCTTGCCTGAATGCTGTAACAACACTCTGGCACTCAAGACAAAATCGCGATCGCGATCGTCAGTTTGGTCTGCTGAGGCAACTATCGCTTCCGCTCCAGCAATAGCTCCAGAAACGAGACTACAGACTCGACCGGCTTTGTTTAATAAATCTAGTGGAGCTAAAAATTGAATGCCAATATTGCTGTTGGTAAATATTTCCTTAATTCTGCTCGCTTCTTCTACCGACAACTCAGAATTTTCGGCGGCGGCTACCTTATCAGCGGCAATCTTTAAAGCATCAAAGGCGATTAAAACCATAGATTCAGTTCTCTAAAGACAACTAAGTTAAATAGCCGATAAAAAGGAGCAAGCTATGCTTACTCCTCAATGGTTTATATTTATCGCTTTGCTAATGGGCGATCGCGATTTAACTCT
>JBCBIN010000322.1:0-4830 GCA_038524555.1 Cyanobacteria bacterium J06623_7
CGACCAATATTACTAGCATAACAAATATCTCTCAAGAAAATATTATTATTTAAGTCACGAATATAAGTCAGATAATTATCTATTTGTTTGTTTAATGTCGCCCCATTTTTTGCTGCTAAAGTGAATATATAGGCAGGCAATATCTCTTTTTCTGATTGCGGGACTTTCTTATATGACTCAATAATTACATGAGCATTAGTACCACCAATACCCAAAGAATTGACTCCCGCTCGTACAAGATTATTTTGAGACTGCCACTCTTTTAACTGAGTATTAATATAGAAAGGACTACGAGAAAAATCTATCTGAGGATTAGGATTATTAAAGTGTAAACTCGGCGCAAGCTTTTGATGGTATAAACAGAGAGTAGTTTTAATCAAACCAACAATACCCGATGCCATTTGTAGGTGTCCGACGTTAGTTTTTACCGAACCTACCGCACAACGATTGGTTGCTTCGGTGCCGTTACCATACCCTTGAGCTAACGCCGCAATTTCAATCGGATCGCCTAACTTAGTTCCCGTACCGTGGGCTTCAACATAACTAACCGAATCAGGTTCGATATCTGCATGAGCGATCGCTTCAGCAATTACCCTAGTTTGTCCATCTACGTTAGGGGCGAAATAACCTACCTTTGTCCCCCCGTCGTTGTTCACCGCCGAACCTTTAATCACGCCATAAATGCGATCGCCATCCTCAATTGCCCGATCTAGTAACTTGAGCAGCACCATTCCCGCACCGCTGCCAAAGATAGTTCCCGAAGCCGCCGCATCAAAAGCCCGACAGTGACCATCTGCCGAGAGAATCATGCCCTCCTGGTGTAAATAGCCCATCTTTTGGGGAGAATGGACGGATACGCCGCCGGTTAACGCCATGTCGCATTCAGCATTAATTAAGCTCTGACAGGCTAAATGTACCGTTACTAAAGAGGTAGAACAGGCAGTTTGAACGTTGACGCTTGAACCGGTAAGATTCAATTTATAGGATGTCCTCGTCGTTAGGTAGTCCTTGTCGTTGGCCGTCGTTACCTGAAAACCGCCCAGGGAACTGAGGTTTAGCACCTGAAGGTCATCTGCTTCGTCCAGGCGATCGCGCTGGGGATAGATATTGTTAAGTAAATAAGTATTAGTCGCCGCCCCGCCATAAAGACTAATATCCCCCGGATAGGTAAACGGATCGTAGCCCCCATCCTCCAAACATTCCCAGGCACACTCCATAAATAAACGCTGTTGCGGATCGAGCAGTCGTGCTTCCTTGGGTGTATAGCCCCAAAAATCGGCATCAAACCCCTCGATATCATCTAAAATAGGACTGGCTTTAACATAGTTAGGATTGCTCAGTAACTCAGCCGGCACTCCCGCCGCTAGCATCTCCTCGTCATCAAAAAAGGTGATCGATTCCACGCCATTACACAAATTAGACCAAAACTCAGCAATATTTCTCGCTCCAGGAAACCGACAGGACATGCCAATAATTGCCACCTCCTGATGTCCCGCTTGACGTCGTAACTTCCCCCGACGTTTACCCTGCTGCACCGCTTCGGACTGGCGATCGCTAGATAAATATCCCGCCAAAGCTGCGATAGTCGGATACTGAAACAACGTTACCGCCGATAGATCGTACCGGGGAGTAAGCTTACTCAACACCCGCATCAATAATAAAGAATTACCTCCCAACTCAAAGAAATTATCCCGAATGCTTACCTGAGTTAGCTGTAATACCTCTTGCCATACCGCAACTAACTCTTGCTCGATCGCACTACTGGGTAATTCCTGCTGGCTCAAACTACGCCGTTCGAGTAAGTCCTTAACCTCGGCAATTATCTCGTCAAACTCCCCGGTGGCAAACCTTTTACTTAATGGTGATCGCTTAATCTTACCAATTGCTGTCTTGGGAATAGCAGACTTAGCCACGGGAATAATATAGCTGGGGGTAACACCGATTTGACTAAAAACAGTCTGACGAATCCTCTTGATTAACTCTCCTAATTCCGCTGATTTTTCTAACTCCCCATGAAAGAAAATCGCCACCCGCTCTTGTTGGTTAACATCCACTACCCCACAAGCCGCCGTATAAGAAACCGCCACTCCCGCAAGACTCTCCACTACAGCTTCAATCTCGTGGTTATAGTAATTAACCCCATTAACAATAATTACCTCCTTTTGTCTCCCGGTAATCGTTAACTGTCCCGACTGTAAAAACCCTAAGTCCCCCGTGTTAAACCACCCGTCAGCAGTAAAAATATCTTGGTTTAACTCTGGCTGTCCGTAGTACCCCGCCGTTATCGTTGCCCCCTTTACCTGCAATAAACCAATTTCTCCTTCCGGCAACACCAAATTCGCTTCATCCACAATCCTCAGAGATACTCCGGGAATGGGCTTACCTACCGAAACCGAATCGCGATCGCGGTGTCGATAAAAATCATGGGAATGGGCGATACCCGAACTAGTTTCCGACATGCCGTAACCGGGACTAACCACTTCGGGGGATAAACCATAGGGAGCAAGTAACCCTAAAAATCTGCCTGCCGTTTTACCCACCACCGCTTCGGCACCATTCCCCATCCAGCGTAAACAGGACAAGTCCCAGCTATGCTCATTAACAGTTGTAACTAACTGTTCGTTAACCAAACCATAAGCAAAATTAGGACTCCAGGTAGTCGTAACGCGATCGCGATCGATTAAATCCAGCCAAGTTAGGGGATTTTGTAAAATAAGCTCGCTTTTAACCTGAATTTGCTCACAGCCGAGATATACCTGAGTTAAATGAAACATCACCAAACTCGCCACATGCTCCAACGGCATCCAGTTCAAGCTAATATCCTGGGGGGATAGTCCGTTAACCGTAGCCATGCCATAGACGCTCGCCAGCAAATTACCTGCCGACAGCATTACTCCCTTGGGCTTCCCCGTACTGCCCGAAGTCAACAGCAGCAGAGCCAAATCGTCAATATCACCCCGATGCCAATTACAATCTGGCTGACTATCCAATAAGTGATCGACTGCAATCGTATTCAGGTTTGTTATCTCCCTTTCCGTAATGGCGATCGCTGCATCACCCAACTTATAAGCCCGAATCAACTTATTGTCATCCCCTGCCAAATCCACCCCCAAGGGAATGGGGACAAAGCCACCCAACCAACAACCCCAAAGACAAATAAAAAAGTGTTGAGGACGCTCTAGCTGAATCACAACCCGATCCTGTGGCTGTAAATTCTGCTGGCGTAAACTAGCTAGAACTTTGGCTGCCGCCATCACTAAATCCCGATAGCTTAAAAAATCCCGTTCATCTTGCCTAGATACGATCGCTATTCCCGTAGATAGATCGGCGGCGCGATCTAGTATCTGCCCGAGAGAAGTAGTCAGAATAGAATCTGGTAGCCCATCACCATCACTGTAAGAGAGATTTACAGAAGCTTGATTTGATGATGTGTTCATAGATTGTGCCCAGCCCTTTCTCTACCAAAATTGCCAAATTAGAGTTACTTTATAGCAAATTAGCCTCAAATAAGGCGACGTAAATTTTAGCGGCTGCATTTTGCAACTGAAATTTGCGTATCTTAACAAAGCAGTGATAACGTTTGGTGATGAAGCAGATCCCGCTCACTATTTTTGACGAAACTCTCAGAGACGGAGAACAACAGGTTGGTATCTTCTTTGACGCTGCCACCAAAACCGAATTAGCCGAACTAATCGCGGCAACAGGCATACATCACCTCGCCCTCATGCCCGCCATTCATCCTACCGAAGCCGAATTAACCACCAACCTATCCCGGCAATATCCCCAGATACTTACTGCCTCAACGATGATGGGCAAGGAGCATATAGATCGCTCTCAAGCCTGTGGCGTATCAACCATAATCCTCTTCAATGCCGTTAGCGATCGCCTTTTAACTTTAAGAGACAACCATCTCGACTCTAATCCCGCTCCTATCAAGCAAATCCGCGATCGCATGTTAGAGCAAGTCCTCTCTCATCTCCAGTATGCTCACAGTAAAGGATTAAATATCTGCTTTGCCGCCGAAGATGCCAGTCGCGCCGACTTTGATTTCCTAGTCGAATGTATCAACAAGTTTCAACCCTACATCAAACACTTTCTACTTTGCGATACCGTCGGTATTCTTACCCCAGAAGACACCAAGCTTTGGCTGCGTAACCTGATCGAATTTACCCACAACCAAACTCCCCTATCCGTCCATTTCCATAACGATCGCGGTTTAGCACTAGAAAACACCATCCAGGCAGTATTAGCGGGGGCAAGCGGTATTTCAGGCACGTTTGGAGGCATTGGCGAAAGAGCGGGGAATGTTGCTCTAGAACAAGTCTTACGGGGCTTAAAGCTTCGCTATGACTGGCAGATTGCAGGAATCGACTACGAGGCTCTAACTAAAGTAACTAACTATCTTGCTGCGAGAGGTTTTATGGCCAACTCACCCTATTCTCCCGGCAGCTTGCGTTACGAAACCGGCATCCATGTAGACTCCCTCTGTAGCGATCGCTCTAGCTACTATCTATTTTCCCAAGGACAACCCGAAGTTTGGTATGGCAAATTTAGCGGTGCGAGCAACTTCCAATACCTATTCGAGCATTGCCTAGATCGACCCCAACCCCCAGCCAAGTATCAAGAATTTAGAGCTAAAATCAAAAATTTGGCGATCTCCCAAAAACGTTCTTTTAACCAGGCTGAAGTTCTTAAGCTACTAGGATATAACGGTAAAGTAAGCGAAATCTGAGTAAAATGCTGATAGCTGCCCTAAATGCTTGTTACAGATGATATCGTTTTTAGCTATTATGCGTAGCGGTTATCCGCAGGTGTATCCTTTAGGAACCC
>JBCBIN010000323.1:0-4813 GCA_038524555.1 Cyanobacteria bacterium J06623_7
TTAGAGAGCCATATTTTACGCTCAATATAATAGCCGCGATCGCCAACAGCTCGACTATCATAAATCTATGGGTTTTTATTCTAATCTAGTCATTCCTTACTGTATCGACCTTGCCATGTCTGGCTCCAGTCTGCGGCAGTATCGTCAACAGTTACTAGAAGATGTCGCGGGAGAAGTACTAGAGATTGGTTTTGGTACGGGGTTAAATTTACCCCACTATCCCGAATCGGTAACGAAAATTACCACGATTGACCCTAACCCCGGCATGAAAAGATTGGCTCAACCCCGTATTGATGCGTCTCAGATTACGGTAAACTACAAGATGTTGAGTGGAGAAAATTTGCCCTTAGAGGATGCTAGTTTTGATTCAGTTGTCTGTACCTGGACTCTGTGTGGTATTCCCCAGGCAGAGAAGGCGATCGCCGAAATATATCGTCTGCTCAAACCAGGCGGTAAATTCTGGTTTATCGAGCATGGTCTGAGTCACGAACCGAAAATTCAGAATTGGCAAAATCGCTTAACCCCAGTACAAAAAATTATTGCCGATGGCTGTCATCTCAATCGACAAATCGATCGGCTGGTCAGACAAAAATTTACTAATGTAGAGATCGAACAGTTTTATGCTTCCAAATTACCTAAAGTAATCGGTTATATGTATCGAGGTATAGCTACCAAATAAAATCATTTATATAGATATATATCTTTTTAATTAGCATTATTTACGATGTCCGAGTCCCATAATAAACTTCCCATTGGCATGCTACTCCAGCACGCTGGCTTAATCTCCAACGAACAGCTACACAAAGCCTTAGAGCTTCAAGCGCAGTATACTCAGATGAAGCTAGGAGAGATACTCGTCTTGCAAGAAGGATTGCGGGTCAAAACAATTGATTTTTTTGTCGATAAATGGCAAGAAATTATCGACCGAGGTCAAATTTTTCCTTTAGGATACTATCTAAAAGAGGCTTGTCTACTCAACGAAAAACAGGTTGAGGTAATTCTTCAAGAGCAAAAGGTAAGTCAGCAAAAATTCGGCGAATTAGCGGTGCAAAAAGGCTGGGTTGCTCGAAATACGATCGATTTCTTTCTCGATAACCTATCTTCTCAGCCACAGCAAGTTATGTCTCTCCGACAGCTAGAGGAATACGATCGCAACGTGCTAAACCTAGCCAAGAAGTATGCCAACCATACTCTCATCCTCAGTCGAATTTTGGGGTGGACGGGGGGCGTTCCCACATTGACTAAAACTATCGGTCAGACCTTCGCTCAATCCAACTCCAATATTCCCCCAGGTAGAGAAATCCAGGCGGTCGATCGCTTTGTAGAAGGAACTCTAATTAGAAAATGGCAGACTAGTAAAGCCGCTGCTGCCATTAGAGCCTTGAAATATAGTCTGCTGAATAATTCCCGTTGTGAACCCGGTGGGCTTCTGACAGAATACCAGGATATTTTGCTGGCGGGAGAAGCACCCAATTTAGGGACGAAGGAACAGAAAGAACTGCTGCTGTTGGGTTTAGTGGTGAGTGATGGGGATCGCCTTAAAGTCAGTAACATTATCTACCAACAGGTCTTTGATCATGAATTTGTCCTCGCTCAATTAGCGGAGCTACAGCCTCAAGATATCGTCCCGGCGATTAAACCAATGGTCGATGACGTTACCACTCTTGTTCCCGGCAATTCTTTGGTTGAATATGCTCCCCCAACTTCGATCCAAACCCTACCCGTACCGACTGCCCTAGATGATGCTGTCGCCCAAGCCGATACTATCGATGAATCCTCGGCGACGGTTATCCCCAGCAATAGTCCCGAACCCTTAACTAAAATTGGTTCGATTATCATCTGTACGGCGATCGCCCTGCTAATTCCTCTTTTCCTGACGATTAACAATTATTATTCATCTCGTCTCCAACCCGGAGTGGCTGTAGATGAAACCGAGCCAGAAATCTCCGACCTCCAGCAGTCTTGCGAGCAAATTAGTTTTACCGATGCCAATGGTATAGTTAGCTCGATCTCCAATTTAGAAGCCCAGCAGAAACAGCTAAACAATAACTTTCCCGAACGCTGTATCGCCACATTAGACCAGCTTAGGGTGATTGCGGCACCGCAGCTAGGCAAAGAAAATAGAATACTAGAGGCAATTCGCCACTTATGTAATGTATCTCCCGATTCAGAAGTCGTCGTCGATGCGGAAGTATGGCTCAAACGCTGGTATAGCTCGGCAGATTGGGGCGCAGAAACCAAATTTTATCTGCAAGAACGAGCCGAACACTATCCCCAAGACTGTCCAGCGGCTCACTTTACCGAAAATGAAGCTTAATCCGCAGCCATAGTTGTCGCCATAGTTGAAAACAGCGATCGCTACTGCCTATTTTCATTTTTTTTGAGCTATTATTTCGGTTCGTAATTGATAAGATATTTCTCCCACGATAAATAGCCATGAATCACGATCCTGGTTTAGACCCAGCTCATGTCCCCCCCCATACGCCACCAGAAAGTAGTCTAGAAGACTTGGCTTCGACCATGGTTCACGATTTACAGGCTCCCTTACGATCGCTAACCATGTTTACCGAACTATTAGCCAGAGAATATCAGGACAATCTGGATGACAAAGGCAAGCTCTATTTAAATCGTATTTCTCATAGCGGTTTGAGAATGCAAACTCTAATTGAAGATCTTCTCGCATATTCCCGAGCGGGTACGGGAGATCAAACCTGGATGACCGTCGATCTCAACCAAACATTAGAGCGGGTACAGTCAGATCTACAGTCGGAGATAGCTGAATCTAAAGCCCAAATCGCGATCGAAGAACTGCCTCAAGTTTTCTTGAACCCTAGGGAAATTCATCAAGTGTTTCAGAATCTAATCGAAAATGCCCTTAAATTCTCTGGCGATCAACCACAAATTGCTATTTCTGTAACTTCTCATGCACGAGAATGGTTATTTGCCGTCCAAGATAACGGCATTGGCATAGAGTCAGAATTTCAGACACAAATTTTTGAGGTATTTCAACGGCTACACTCGGCAGAAGATTACCCCGGTAGCGGCATGGGATTGGCAATTTGCCAGAAGATAATCGAGCGTTATCAGGGCACTATTTGGGTAGAATCGGAACCGAACCAAGGCTCTACTTTCTATTTCACCCTGCCGATGAACACTTCTCCCCAATCGGCTACTGCCAAGGCAATGTAATTGATTACTGGTTATTTGCACTAAAGTATTCCCTTCGGTCACGAAGCTACATGCGGCTAAAGCCTTTGTCTTTTAGGACTGGTTAATCAACAGCGTCGGTGACCTCTTTTAATTCCTGTAGTCCCACAAAACCAACAAAAAAAGTATACACTCCATAAACAAAGGGATGGCGATCGCTACCCCGGACTTTGACGGCGGCAATTAATCCTTCTACTCCGTGAGCAACTAAAGCGGCACTTGCCAACCAAAACAGAGCCGTAAATTTAGTTGGTAAAGTCTGTCCCTGCAAGTGTAAATATAAATTCCAGCCTGATAATCCCAAAGCCCCAGTCATGGCGAGGCTAGAAATAACTTTAATCGATTTGGCTACAGCTTGATTCATCAATTTTCACTTCTACATAGACGCAAAATGAGTATAGCTGTTATTTCTCCACTAACTTTTAGTTTCTATAATTTAAACAGCGCCTATCGGTTCGGCAAGCTGCTTGTAATTTAGGAAATACTCCCGAGACTATGCGAGATCGCTATACGGTAAATAGTAAACCAGTCATCATCAGACAAATAATCACTTTTGTTACCATTATTGCCGCATTTGCCACTAACATCTGGGCAAATATCAATCCGCCCAACGAATTGACTATCGGCGCAATCTCTCAAAGCATCTTCCGCGATGTTCTAATCACTCCAGCTAGCTATGCTTTTGCCGTTTGGGGACTTATTTACCTTGGCTTAATCTCATTTGCTGTTTATCAGGCACTACCCACCCAAAAAAGCGATGCTCTCCTACATAAAATAGGTTACAAAATTGCGATCGCCTCTATCGCTCAAATCGTTTGGGTTTTCTGCTTTCTCTATAGACAATTTGGCGCATCGATGATTGCCATGGTGTGTATTCTGTTACCCCTAATTGCTGCCTACTGGAGTCTACCGTTTAAAACTCGCATTTCTCGTCGCCACAGGTGGCTAGTTAGAACTCCCGTTAGTATCTATCTTGCTTGGATTAGCCTTGCTACTGTCCTCAACGGCGCACTGGTGCTAGAATCTTGGCAGTGGAGTGGCTGGGGTATTAGTTCACCTGTCTGGACGGTAATCATGCTGCTGATAGCCGGGTTAATCACTCATTTAGTTACCCTTCCTCGTCTTGATTTTGCCTACGCGGGGGTATTTGTGTGGGGCGTAATTGCGATCGCCGTTAGAAATGCCGATATAGTGCTCATTTCCGGTACGGCAATCGGCTTAAGCATCTCATTAATCGTGCTGCTGCTATCCTTTAGTTTCTACGGTGATGGGGAGGGAGGTAGCTAAAGCGATCGCAATTCCCGCTTTGAATTGTTTCAATATTAATCGTTCGACTAACCCGGGTTTTCTTGTGGTGGATAGGCGATCGCTCTACCGTCCTCGGTAATTTCTAATCTCCCCCCCAGACGTTCGATATTCTGTTGCGCCATATTGCGAGTTTCTATATCGGGTGCACCAACCCAGACAGTATACCAAGCACCAACTTGTACAGTTGTACTGTTTGGATCCTGTGCCAGAAAGTTCGCAGTTTTTAAAGTAGATTCTTCTCTGGTTTTATCCCCGATTAAAGCAGACCACCGAGAAGCCGTGCGTAAAGATTCTTCTG
>JBCBIN010000324.1:0-4786 GCA_038524555.1 Cyanobacteria bacterium J06623_7
CTTCATCAGGGCATAGCTGTCTGGCGACCCAAAGAGCGTTGATATCAGTGATTAACTGTTCGTCCGTAAGGCTGTAGGTGCGATCGCTCTGATTTACAGTACCCTGCTTCAACCGTTGATGGGTTGCATAACCCCAGACTCGAACATAACCTGCATCAACGTTGACCTGCACTGCCAAGTAATAGTCGGCTGTCCAGGCGGGAATATCAATCCATTCTTGCGGGACACGCAGTTCTGCCAAATCAGCCGCTTCGCTGGGAATTAGCACCAATTTAGCATTATTAATGGCGATCGCCGTACCGTTAATCATTTGCCATACCGCAGCTCGTTCTGACTCGGACAGCACCGATTTAGCAGTCTGATCTTCTTCTGTCTGCAACCAGGGCAAGAAAACCGCCAAGGCAACTCGATTGAGATAGTTCTGCCAGCGAGCGGTATTATCGGCGGCTGCGGCACTTGCTGACCAGGCACGGTCAATTATGGGCTGGTCTAATTCGAGAACTAAATCAGTAGGGTTAAATATAGGTTCGTTGGCGGTAGTCATCGTCGTCCCTGGGTATAGATTTTCTATTTAATTGCTGTCATAGTAGTTAGCCAACCATTCTTCTAATAGCGAGCTGATATTGTCGATTATGTCTGAGGTTAGAGAAATATGCATAGTTGATTTACTCCACTCCACCAGAGCCATTAGCAAAGTCTTTCTCACCTTCGATAGCTTGCGAGAAACGCTATATTGTTTGGTATTTAATTCCGCCGCAATTTCCGCCTGTTTCAGACCGAGGGCATAGTAAAGCTCCAGCAGCTTTTGTGCTTCTGGCTTGAGTCGAGCAATTTCTGCGGTCAAGAACTGATTGATATCTTGATGTTGTTGGGTACGCTCCTCGATTTCTTCACTGGCAATCATATCTGCTAGCAGAGACTCATCTACCTCGCCGACGAGGGAATCAACAATCTCTCCCGTTTCGTAGCCAGGTTTGGGCTGATTAATCGAAGCAACGTTGGGAAATAAATAAGAACGAACCGCTTTGACGCAAATCAACATCCAGCGCTCTAAGTTTTCCGGTGTCGCCGTGGTGGTAATGTTGAGCTGGGAACGCTGCCGATTATAGAGCTGGGCAATTGACCTCCAGGTTTCGGGTTCGGGCTTGGGTAGCTTGCGGGTCGATGAAGACCTCTCGGGAACATAAATTTCCTTCAGACAAGTCCAGGCGAGAACATACTGGTCGATAGTTTCTGAGTCGAGTCCAGCATTCGCGAGGGCTTCCACCAGGCGCTTTTGACTCAGCTTACGCAGTAAAGACCAATCGGAACAGATATCGATCTCCTTTTTCTGCCGCAGTAGTTCGCGGATTAAGTTGGCAAAGGTAATGCTGGCATAGCTTTTTAGGTTAAACCCTCGCTCGCGATCAAACCCTTTGAGTACCTTGTCGAGCCGAGAGATCGCCACTTGAAAGCAGTCGGAAACCGTATATTGGCTGCTGCTAAACCCCGCAATGGTTTTGTTGGCCGACCAAAAGCAAACCTCTTGTAGATAAGCTGCTAGATGATCCCGGGCTAAACCCTGGGGCTGCTCCTGCCAAATTTGATGCCAGTATAGAGCCCAAAAACTAACCGGGTTATCTGCCGCAATCTGCTGGAGAGCTTTACCCATGCTACGCCGGAGGCGGCCATCTGTTGCCCAACCACCAAAGCGATCGCAATCAAACTGAATAAAAGTAGAAAAAATTTCAACTGTGTGTTGGCGAGGGAGCATTAATCGATTAAAAGATGGAGTTTAATAGCTGGCAATAATTTTTCATGGTCTAGAGAGCGATTAATACCGCTGGCTCTCTACTCAAAATACTACACAATGCTGATGCAAAGATAGTTAGACCCCTCATTCCGCCTAGGCTCATTGTCCTCAGAGTCTCGACTGATTAGTCTTGCCGTTAACTCGATTTGACCGGCAGAAATTTTGGAAAAAATACTTAAATTACTTTTAGCGCTACGGGGGGTCGAGGTAAGTTTCTCTCAGTAGTATCGTTTTGAGTAAGACGTATGTATTATACAATTAAAAGTTAGCCCCTCGCTGTCCCCTACCGACCGAGATTGGGAGAAGAAATCCCACGAAGATACCGACAATTCCTGCTAATTTGTCGCGACCCTCAGTGTAACTTCAATTTTTTAGCTCACTAAACATTACAGACTATGACTAGCAATTATTCTCGGGAGACGGTGCTCACGACAGTCGAAACCGAACCTTACATAGAACTTGATAATCAAGGTCAAAAAAAAGTTCTGCGTCTGACTCCCGAACTCAACCAGTTAGGTCGCGACCCTAGTTGGGCAAATTTGGCCACCCCCGCTGAATGGAATATTATCTCCCGCCGGCAGGCAACTATCGAACCAGAAGGCAAAAATTTTCGCATTTACGATGGCGATCGCGATAGTCAAAAACCCAGCGGTAACGGTATTTTTCTCAATCAGTCACGCATCAATCTAACTGAAGGACATATCCTTACCAGTGGGGAGCAGCTTCATATCGGTCAAGACCCGCGGCAGCAGATAATTCTGACCTATTACAATCCCCGGCAGGGAGAAATGAATATACCCAGCGTGCGGGGAATTAACCTTAAGGGTCTACAAAAATGGCCTGTCGAGCTTGGAAGATCTCCTAACAGTACTTCGGCGATCGAACTAGATGCTCCCACGGTGTCTCGGCTCCACGCCACAATTAACCCCGATGGCAAGGGTGGCTATACCCTAACCGACCGTAGCAGTAACGGTACTTTTGTCAACGGAGATCGTCTCGATAAGTCCTACCAGCTTAATAAGGGAGATACAATCCAGATTGGGCCCTATGTGCTGCTGTTTACAGGCGAGGCTCTAGAGTTAACCAACGCCAATAATCAAATTCGCCTCGATGCCCATCAGCTAACGTTTCAGGTTAAGGATAAAAAAGGGGATACCTTTACTATTTTAAATAATGTCTATCTCGTGCTCGAACCGGGGCAACTAGTGGCTTTTGTCGGCGGTAGCGGCGCGGGTAAATCGACCCTGATGAAGGCATTGTTAGGCATTGCGCCGATCTCTTCGGGCAACGTCTATCTTAACGGTGATAACCTCCGTAAAAACTGGCCTGTCTATCGTTCTCAGGTGGGTTACGTGCCCCAAGACGATATCATTCATCGAGATCTCACCGTCCAAGAAGTATTACATTGTGCCTGTCAGCTGCGTTTACCCCCAGATACCAATATCAGCGAAGTAATTACCCAAACCCTAGAGCAAATCAAGTTGTCTCACGTGCAGAATACTCTTGTCTCTCGTCTCAGTGGCGGTCAGCGCAAGCGCGTCAGCATCGGCGTTGAGCTATTAGCTGATCCCAAACTATTTTTCCTCGATGAACCTACCTCCGGGCTTGATCCTGGCCTCGACAAAGAGATGATGCAGCTACTGCGGGAACAGGCAGACCGAGGACGTACTATTGCTCTGGTTACTCACGCCACCGACAATATTGGCATTTGCGATCGCATCGCCTTTATGGGACTAGGGGGCAGTCTCTGTTACTATGGTCCCCCCGAAGCAGCACTAGAGTTCTTTCAGCGTAACGGCGGTCAATTTCCCGACGAAAACTTTAGCGATTTTGCCGATATCTATATCGAGTTGAACAAGGGCAAAAACAAAGCTGCGATCGCCGAGCGTGTGAGCTACTGGTCGCAACAGTATGCCAATTCTCCCGAATACAAGTCCTACATCCAGAACTCTCTCAGTCCGGGGAAAGAAAACCAGACGGCAGCCAAGTCAAACAGCACCAAAAAAGGCATTTCTCTCCTCGCTCAGCTATCTTTGTTGTGCCAGCGCTATTGGAAGTTGGTCAGTCGCGATCGTACTAGCCTCATCCTCACTTTACTCGCCGGCCCGATTACCATTGCCCTCACCGGTTTACCCCTGCGTAACGAGCAACCTTTAAGCATTGCGGAGAACCCCGGAGTTACCCAAGCTTCTCTGGCGTTGCGTCTGCTGTTTATCTTTAGCTGCATTGCTATTTGGATCGGTCTATCCAATGCCATCCGTGAGATTGTCAAAGAGGGGGCCATCTACTTCCGGGAACGACTGCTTAATCTCCGATTATTACCTTATTTAACCTCTAAACTCCTGATTAGGGGAGGTTTAGCTCTGGCTCAGACCTTGCTAATTTCAGCAGTCGTACTTCTCGTGTTTAAGGCTCCCGAGTCCGAATTAATTGCCTGGCCCCTGGGATTTGCCATCACGACCTTTTTAACCTTACTCGCCAGTACAAGCTTGAGTCTGATGCTCTCTGCATTTGTCAAAACCGAAAATGAAGGCAACGGTATTCTTCCCTTAGTAATGATTCCCCAGATTATTTTTTCCGGGGTTCTATTCACTCTCGAAGGCTGGTCGAGCAAGCTTTCTTGGCTCATGCTTAGTCGTTGGTCGATTGGAGCCTATGGTTCTCTGGCTGACGTTAATGCCATGGCACCCCAATCCAACCAGGTTTTAACCGCAGAAATTCTCAATGAGATTTTTAAGCCGTCCCCTGTCTACGACGCTACCTGGTCTAATCTGGGTCTTAACTGGGGCATTTTGCTACTTCACACCTGTATTTACAGCACGATTGCTTTACTAGTACTAAGGCGAAAAGATATTTTTTAACCCCATATTTACTACTAAAGTTTTTCACCTTTTTCTGCATGTTAAATGAAGTTACTGTAAAGTGTTTGGCTCATTTGAGTTGAGCCATTGACAGTGAGATCGACCTTGGGTTATACATTATCCTATAACTAAG
>JBCBIN010000325.1:0-4782 GCA_038524555.1 Cyanobacteria bacterium J06623_7
TATTATTTTCCGTCTTTTAATGAATCCTTTCAATTCGACTGTGTTAATGTACTAGAAAATAGAGATTTTAATTCGGTAGGTACGTTTGGGTAGATTTGAAAGGATTCATTAAAAGACGGAAAATAATATTAAAAAATAACAAGCAAATTAGATCTAATAGCTAATTGTTAGATAAGGAGTATTTTAGAGGCGGATAGCGAACATCAATTAAGCAAGAGAAAAATCTTTATTAGTGGACATGATGTATGACCCCCAATGGCACTAAGCATAATGAACTACGGCAGTTAGTTAGATCCCAGCTAGAGCTACTTTTAGACAGCAGCAATTTTCAGGGAGCAAAATCGCTTTTAATACCCGTCCAGCCAGTCGATATCGCCGAGGCAATTGAAGGTTTACCTAAGGCGACTCAGCTAATCGCTTTTCGGCTACTTTCTAAAGCAGAAGCGATCGAAGTTTATGAATATCTGAATACAGATGTGCAGCAAGCTTTGATTCAAGAATTTAAACGACAGGAAGTGCTAGACGTTGTGGATAAAATGTCTCCTGATGACCGCGCCCGTATGTTTGATGAGTTACCGGCTAAAGTAGTTCGTCGTTTGCTCTCTCAGTTAAGCCCAAAAGAGCGACAGGCAACGGCTATTCTATTAGGTTATGGAGAGGATACCGCAGGGCGAATTATGACCCCTGAATATATCTCCCTCAGAGAGAATTTGACTGTCGGTCAAACTCTAGAAAGAATTAGAAATCAGGCTAATGCTTCAGAGGTGGTTTATTATCTTTATGTCAAAGATGATTCTCGTCGTCTAACTGGAATTGTTTCGCTGCGGGACTTGGTGGTTGCGGCTCCAGACACGACTCTAGCTGAGATTATGGCTCGGGACGTGATTTTTGTTCATACAGATACCGACCAAGAGGAAGTTGCTCGGACAATTCAACGCTACGATATTGTGGCACTACCCGTGGTGGATAGCGAAGAACGTCTGGTGGGGGTTGTTACGGTAGATGATGTCATCGATATTATCGAGCAGGAAGCAACGGAAGATATTTATGCTCTGGGGGGAGTACAGTCGGATGGAGATAATTATTTTCAGACCAACTTACTGACCGTGGCTCGTCGCCGGGTAGTTTGGCTCTTTGTGTTGCTATTGACTAATACGGTTACGGGAGCAATTATCCGATCGCAAGAAGCTCTTTTGCAGCAGGTAGTCATTTTAGCCGCCTTTATTCCCTTATTGACTGGAACAGGGGGCAACGTGGGGGCACAGTCCTCTACGGTAGTAATTAGGGGGTTAAATACCGATGAAATCCAAAATATGGGGGCGGGAAAGGTAATCTTTCGTGAGGCTACCGCCGGTATTCTATTAGGTCTAATTTTGGGTAGTGTGGCTACGGTTTGGGCTTATTTGCTTCAAGGAAGCTTGGAAGTTGCCCTATCGGTCGGCATTAGTCTAATTGCGATCGCTCTTTTAGCTTCGGTTGCTGGTTCGGCCTTACCGTTTATGTTTCGTTCCCTTGGTCTAGATCCTGCTTTGATGTCTGCCCCTTTTATCACCACCGCCGTAGACGTGTTAGGGGTTCTGATTTACTTTTGGATTGCCAAAACTATTTTGGGCTTATGATTGTTTTGTAATACTCAATGCCCAATGTTCAATGCTCAATATTTTAAGGGTGTATCGTACCATCGGGCATCACGGTTCCTTTCCAATTAACACCGCTTAAAACACTATTTTTTAAATTTGCGCCCCGTAAGTTTGCGCCTCTTAGATATACATCCACTAAACTGGCATTTTCTAAATTTACTTTTTCGAGAATAGCTTTAAAAAATAAGGCAAACCGAAAATTTGCATTTTGTAAATTTGCGCCCTGTAGATTGGCACCACTCAAATTCGCCGAGCACAAATCGATTTTGTTGTTTTTCTGCAAATTAGACAAACTTAACTGAGATATGGTTGCCAGACTGCTATTGCCTCGATTGGTGTCCTTTAAAATTGCTCCCACTAAAATCGCGCTGCGTAGATTAGCAGACCGGAGATTAGCTCCCTGAAGAGAAGCAGATTCTAAATTAGATTGCCGCACATTGCAGCCACTCATATCAGCACGATTGAAGCTAGCGTAGCTTAGGTCTGCATCGGTGAAATTAGCTTCACTTAGATCGGCACGAGTAAAGTCGGCACCGCTTAAATCTACTCCTGTTAAGTCAGCACTACTCAGGTTGGCACGGCTGAGATTGGCACCACTTAGGTTCGCGCGACTGAGATTGGCACCACTGAGATTGGCATCGGCAAGATTGGCATCACGAAAGAAAGACTGGCTGAGATTAGCACCGCTTAGGTCCACTCTTCCTAGAGATGCTTTTTCTAGATTAGCCCAGCTAAGATCGGCGTTGGTTAAGTCAGCGCTGTTTAAATTTGCTTCTGCGAGATTAGTTTTAATGAGCCGAGCATTACTGAGATTAGCGCGACTAAAATTTGCTCTAGTCAAGTTAGTACCACTAAAATTAGCCCAGTCTAATTCAGTTCGATTGAAGTCAATATCAATTAATTCAACCTGCAAAATCTGAATTTGACTAAAATTAGCACGACTAAAATCTCGATTGCCCTGTTGATAGAGCAGCACTAACTCTTCTGCATTCATTAAATTAAATTGCCATTTCAATAAATCGCGATAGGATTATACAGATATAGTTCCCGATCGCTACTCTAAAGTAACAGTAAAATTTAAAAGCAGACAAAGATAAAGAGATACTGATTGAGTAAAACCTATCGTTCGATCTCTTGAGTCAATAATTGCCACTCCTGTAATACTTCAGAGGGGATTTTGAGAGACAGCACCTTGTCATCTAGTAGAGAAGTGGATAGTTTGAGGCTTTGCATTGCTGATAGACGGTAAATAACCGACGTTAAATCATATTGACCGACGTTGGGTGCTGGAGCAGAACTGCCATAGGCATCGTTAATATCAAACACCTCTCCCTGAGATGTAATAATTTCCAGCGGCTGAGGGTGAGAGAAAGAAATAACTCCGGGAAAGCCGACGAGTCTTAGGTAAAAGATAGTCGAGCCTTGAGTGTTATCGGGGAAGAGTAGTACCTGCCAAGTATTGCCATTATGGTCTTTAAGAGAATCTTGGGCATGGTAACGCAAGACATCGGGAGTTTCATGATGCTGTCGTAACAGCGCCTGAGCGGGAAAACAGATAGCGCTCCAGCTAATTATGACAATAGCCAGAGAAATCCCTAGACAGTTTAAAAGTTTATTGGATATATGAGACTGGTTAAATAGATGACTGACTAGGTTATACATGCAGACAGCAAAAGTTTAGTTTGGAAGTTAATACCAAATACTAATCTAATATGAAATCTAAAAAAGGACGCGTAAATTACACGTCCTCGAGATTGAAAAATCAATAGTACTAGTCCTTAAAGGTTCTTAATTAGAGTTTTCTAATCACCAAATGACGATCACGATCAAAATAAAGCAGTCCCTGGGCTTGAAGATCGCCCAAAATCCTGGTGATTGTTACCCTGGTAGTATGAATCGATTCTGCTAGGTGCTGGTGGGTAAATCTAACCTGGAGACGCACCCCATCTTCTACCGACTGGCCGATTTCTTGCCGAAGCAAATCAAGCAGATGCTTAAGACGTTCTTCTACTTTACCCAGAGCAATAATGGTTAATAGCTGTTGCGATTTGATTAAGCGATCGCTAAATTGAGTCATAAACTGTCTGGCTAGAGCTGGATAACGTACGACATCCTGAGTCGAATATCGCTTGACATAAACATCTCCTAGAGCGACAGCGCGATAGATGGCAGAAGTATCCATTAAATTACCAAACACGCCATTAGCGGTAACCCAACCGGAAATTATTTCAGTTCCATCCTGCTGGACGCGACTTAACTGCACTACTCCGCGATAAACTTGCCAGATGCCCGAATCTAAGATTGAAATTTCATCTCCTCGACGATATTGCTGTAGCGGTAATTCCCGCTCTCTTCTAATTAAACTAGAACTTAGTTTCTGACTCAGTAACATAATTTAGTGAATCGATCTGCATTAACCATACTAACGTTTATTTTAAAGGGGCAAAGTAAACAAGACATAACCGAGGGGTTAAGGTTTGACTATGTTTTCTCTGTTACAAAATTAAGCATGCTGGGGGCAGCTTTTGGCAGCAAATGAGCAGACGCTGGAATCTTTTAGTTAGATAGTTGACGATATTTTCGCTTTAGATTAAGTAAAAATTCCATCCAGGCGATCGCCGGTTGATGATAAAAGGTAAAAATATCACCATAGGCTAACTGGGCATTTTCATGATGCTGCTGATGTCGTTCGGGAGTGGTAATATACAGCAATTTACAGCCCCAAGAGATTGTCTCTGGCGTCTGCCAATTTAAAATCGCAACGTGCCGCCAAACCACATGTAACTCTCCTAAAGCTAATGCTATAACCGTTCCTGCAGGAGAAACTTGCCAGGCCCAAGGCGTAAAAATAAAGTAGGGTAAAGCACCTAAAAAACCATCTAAAACCACCAGAGGATTGCGACTTAAAACAGCATAGTGAACAAAACTACGATTTTTACTATGATGCACTAGCATATGGAATTTACCAAAAACATGCTCGGGAACGTGATAAAAAAAGGTAGAGAGTAAATCTCCTACCATTAATAAAAGTACGACAACGGCAATAGCTTTAATAATCGACACAGCAACAAAAATAAAGTACTGCTGCCAGCTTAGACAGCATAAGTTAAAGCTATTTTATTGAAAATTTAAGCTATGATTG
>JBCBIN010000326.1:0-4722 GCA_038524555.1 Cyanobacteria bacterium J06623_7
TCCTCTGAGTATGCTCTCATCTCTATACGTTGATGATTTTCTTTAAACTATTGTCTCAAATTGATCTGCAAACCGCTGTAATTACTATTCTGTCATTAATTGCTTTAAGAGCGATCGTGTGGTTGAATTCTGGCTTAATTCGCCGGTTCTGTTTTGCGAGATTACCTGTCGAAGAAAATAGGTAAAGTTCTCAAAGACTGTATCTGTACGGGGATGTTCTGCGCCTAGTCTGTTGATAAATAGTTCTAAAGCTTGAAGGTATAGAGGTTCTGCCTGATCATATCTTCCCTGTGATTTGTAAAGTGCTGCCAAATTATTTAGAGAACTTGCTAGATCTAAATTTAGATCGAACTTTTGTTGTAGCTTAATTGCCTTGTGCAAATATTGAATTGCTAAATTTTGTTCTTGTTGGTAATTAGCAGATTTACCTTCCTCATTTCTATCTTGATAAAGATTGCCTAAGTCGCGGTATAGGTTGGCTAACTGCGCCGTATTTTGTGGGGCATCTAGTTCGATTTGGGCGATCAGTTCCTGCAAATCTTCTAGGGGTAATAAAGATGTGCTTGCTCTCTCTATTTCTGGGGCAAAGGATGCTAAATGGGGTTTTAGATTACTCACGCTAACTAAACTACTAGCGTGGCACTGAAAGCGAAATACGCCCTTACGCCAACTCCAAAAGTCGGGGGCTTGTCGCTCTAATTCTTGCTGGAGATAGGTAGTAACCCAAATAATAATTGAATAGGGAAAATCTTTAAAAGCTTCTCGCGTCCATTGGAAATAACCGAGTAATTCTTCCTGGGGAGACTGCTGGTTAGCGGCGCGTTTAAAGAGAAACCGAAATTGTTCTGTACCCGTCACGGTAATTACGGCATTTTTGGCAGTTTTTAGCTCGGGATGTTGTTGAATTAATTGATTGATTTGTAGAGATAAACTCGGCTGTTCGGGAGCGAGCTTAATTTTATATTTAGATATTGTGGGGCTTATTTCCCGTTCATATTGTTCGATAATTTGTTGGCGAAATTCTAGGTTGTCGCAGACAGCAATTAATAAGTTTAGTCGATCGCGATTTGCCTCAATAGAAACTATCAGGTCATCATAATTGTCTAAATTTTCTTGGTTTTCAGCAATTGATAATACCATTGGTTTCTGTGGTTAAGAAATTAATAACCGACCTCACGCAGAATAACGAAAAATTAATAAATCTTTTACACGAATAAAAAATTAACATGTTTTCTCTTTAACTCTTACCCTTTAACCAGTCTTCACAAGCCGATCACCCGTAAAACTAGTCACTAAATCATTCCCTTTTGTTTCAATAGCTTAATCACGATGGGATGAACGTCGTACCATAATTCACTATTGCGATATTCCAGAACATATAGCCCATGTAGCAAATCTAAAAACCGCTGCTGTTTGGGGTCGTTTGGTTTGAATTGTTCGTAGGTAGTTTGCAAAATTTCGTAGTCTTGTACTCCAATACGGCTATCAAAATCAAGACTTAATTTATTAATTGCCTGTTCGACAATTTGGCGGTCTATTTTTATATCTGGGTTGTCTGGTTCGCGGCGAATTAATCTCAAGCAAATACGACAGCATTGATTAGTGATTCTAATTAACTCCCGCAGCACGCCACCGCTATCAAGAATGATTAGATCTAGAGCCTCGGCGGTATATAAATCCCTGGTAACACGCCTGGAAATAATTTTGGCCAACATCGCCTTTACTTCCGGCTTGGGTTGGGCATCGGGCAGATTTCTAGCGCCCTTTTGATAGAGCTTAGACACGGGCATCTGGACAATTTGGTCGTTAGTTTCTGTCTGTAGGGTGGCGATTAAAGAAACTTCCCGCAGAGCCGCAATGGGAATAGTCATAACGATATTAAAACTAGGCTGAAATAGAGCCTTAATATGCGCCTGAAAAATATCTTTGGCTAAAGCAATATCAATTTTATCGATATCATCAATAATGACTAAAATTGGTTTCCCGCTTTGAGCTTGAATAGTGGCAGCAATTTGATTGATATTGTTAACTAAATCCGAGATGCGGCGCTCGAACTTAACTTTAATTTCGTCCCGAATAGTCGCATTAGTTTTTAGAACACCTTTAATCCAGACTAAAAAAGCATTAAAGTTGAATCCAGTCTCTATTTCTGCTTTAAACTCATCAATATTAGTGCGAGTATGTTCGGCAAACCAGTCATAAAATTGCTGCTTAGTTGAAGACTTGATCTTTACCGACTGTGCTTCCGCCTCATCCATCAAATTAACGGCGATCGCAAACAAGATATTAATATGATTAATATCCGACATTTCAATCAAATCGGAAATAGAAAAAAAAGCCACAAAATAGCGATCGTCTAGCTCGCGTTTAAACTCTGCTAATAAGGTTGACTTCCCGCAGCCACGATGTCCGGCTAAGATGACCTTGCTATTTTGTTCTCGACTATCCTCAACTAACTGCTGTAGCTCTTCAATTACCGTGGTGCCATACTTTACGCCAAAGCGATCGAGTTCCTGCTTTTTGAGTAGAGGTAAAAAACTTAAGTTCTGATACGCTGCTTGAAAATTGGTTAATAAATTATCTGGCATACCTAATTACAATTAGTTTAATCCTCTTGGCAGTACTAAATTATAAAGTATTTCCTTTTTCCCTATTGAACTGTTTCCGCTTTACCCAAAGGAGAAAAACGAATTTCAATCCGCCGACGGTTGGCATTGGGATTACGTTCGGCATCGGCAAACTCTCCCGAGGGTAGCTGTAGCTGGGCGGCAGAATAAGGGCGAAACTGCACCCCTTTGAGTCTTTCGGTTTGCTCTTGTACCGTCTGTAGCTGCTTGACCACTTCTAAAGCTCGCATCAAGCCCAAATCGGCATTAGAACCGGGAGTCAGGCTTTCTACCGAACGTTTACCGCTGGCTACTTCTTCTAGCTGTTGGTCGAGATTGCCCCTGCCAAAGTTAACCTGTCCGTCGGTATGACCGATAATTTCGACTACATAGAGATTACGCTGTTGACTGATTCGCTCGATGCGATCGACTAAATCCATGGTGATGTAGTTTTTTAGCTCTCTGGGTAGGGTAGCGCTACCAGATTCAAACTGAAACCCCCCCGAATCCTGAATCACTACCACTGGAGGTGCTGATTTTAACCGCCTGATTTCCGATTCTAAAACATCGACCTTGTTGCGACTGCGTTCGTTACTCAGCAACAATAGCTGTCTTAACTCAGCCGAGGCTTTATTAAGCTGGCGGACATTAGACGTACTTTCCCCCAGTTCATTTTCTAAGGTAGCTATTTCTCGTTGGAGTAGGCGCACCTGTCTCTCCGTACTGCTTAGGTTTTGTTCTGTTTCGTCAGCGGCATATTTGAGAAATAGAGATTTAAGTAAAGCCAAGAGCAAAAAGAGGCTCACGATCATGAAGGCATTTGCCATTAGATCGGTAAAAGATGGCCAAACATTTAAATTATCTACTGCTTCATAATTACGTAACTTACGCTTCATGATTACTGATTACTGATTATTTGCACTAAAGTATTCTCTTCGGTCACGAAGCTTATTGACTGTTGACTGTTGACTGATTATTACCCGTTCATTTGTTTGACTAGTTTGGATAACTCCTGCTGTATTTCTTTCAAACCAGACTGCTCGATCGCATTTTTTTGCTGATTGAGATTAACTAGGCTGCCATAGTGCTGCTCGATATTATTTACTTTTTGATTGAGTTCGAGAAACTTCCTGGTAAGCTTCTGCATTGAGACTAGATTATGCTCAAAAGATTGGGTGGAATTTTGTAGTACCAGAGAAGATTGGGAAAACTGATTTTGGGCGATCGCCAGATTATTGGTCGCCGCCGCCAGCTTCTCGGGGAATTGACTGCTATCTAAGGTATTAGCGGCATGTTCAAAAGTAGCGGCACTAGTCTGAATTTTGACAAAGGCTTGGTTCATGGATGCCTCAATCGTATCTCCTAGTTTATGCACCATCCCGTCGAAGTCTTGACTAAACTGTGAAATTGCTTCTTCTAAGGAGCTAACCGGCTGGATTTTGGGCAGGAAAATATTATCAATATAGTCTTCCACCGAGCTAAGTAAGCTGGCTTTAACCACGTTGGTATTCCAGAACAAATTTAAGACCGTGAGTAGAGAGCTACAGGCGATCGCGACTAAGCTAGTAGTAAAGGCAACTCCCATACCCTGTAGGGGCTGGTTTAATTCTTCGACGAGGTTTCTCACATCATTGATATCAACCTGAGCGATGGTTTGGCTTAAGTTCGTCAGGTTAAAGGTAATGCCCAAAAACGTCCCCAGCAAACCGAATGAAAGCAGTAGATTGGGGAGGATACGGCAAAAGCGATCAACAAAATCGCAGTTTAAAGATAATCCCAGGAAATAAAGTTCTTCGTGACTATAAGCGCCCTCAATCACCGCCGCTGTATTTAGCTGATCGGGATTTAAATTGCTGCCGGCTAATCTCTGTTCGAGTTTGGCAATCATTCTCGGGGTAGACTCCGGTGGTATTCCCCCCAAAAGTCTTCTGGATTTTTCCGCTAGGCGCTTAAGATGACCATAGAGGCAGAAACGCAGCATAATAGCGACAATTGTTGGCAAAATCACTAAAATAATCGCCAAAAAAATCAAATATCCGGGAATGATTGCCAAACTCGAACAGAGATTAGCCGGCAGCAATTTAAATCCCGATCAGCTAAATACAGCGGCGGTGAT
>JBCBIN010000327.1:0-4718 GCA_038524555.1 Cyanobacteria bacterium J06623_7
AAACTCTAAAATGGACTTAAACAGTAAATATACAAAAGGCGACAATCTGTCATATAGATAGATAAACTTTAATAAAGTACGTCTTTGCCACCTAAGAGTATCCACGGTGTTTTGTGTAAGTTCAGCAGTCTTAGGATAAAAGTCCCGAAGATGGCGAACTCGCATAATCTCAGGAACTTTAATGGTTAGGCCTGACCATAACTATTTTTTTGTGAGCTAATTTATAGGTTTCATGTTTTCTAAAGAAGTAACCGATTCCAAACCCTTTCAGTGGTTTAACGAACGTCTAGAGATCCAAGCAATCTCTGATGACATCAGCAGTAAGTATGTTCCACCTCACGTAAATATTTTTTATTGCTTTGGAGGCATCACTCTAACTTGCTTTTTGATTCAGTTTGCAACTGGATTCTGCATGACTTTTTACTACAAGCCCAATGTCGCTGAAGCCTTTACTTCAGTTGAGTACATCATGAATCAGGTTAGCTTTGGCTGGTTGATTCGTTCCGTCCACCGCTGGTCTGCCAGCATGATGGTTTTGATGCTAATTCTGCATGTTTTCCGCGTCTATTTGACTGGCGGCTTCAAAAAGCCCCGGGAACTGACTTGGATTACTGGTGTAACAATGGCTGTTCTGACCGTCAGCTTTGGCGTAACTGGCTATTCTCTACCTTGGGATCAGGTTGGTTACTGGGCGGTTAAGATTGTTTCTGGCGTTCCTGCTGCTATTCCTATCGTTGGCGATCAAATGGTCGAGCTATTGAGAGGAGATGTCAGCGTTGGTCAAGCAACTCTAACTCGCTTTTATAGTCTACACACCTTTGTATTGCCCTGGTTGATTGCAGTGTTCATGCTGCTGCACTTCTTGATGATTCGCAAACAAGGCATTTCCGGTCCTTTGTAAACCGAACTTTGAGATTTTAATTGCTGGGGGGACTCAAGTGTTTTCCTAGCAAATATTTCTTAAGATAGTGATTAAGCAGAGTTACTACTGTACTAAGCTATTCTGGCTATCCAGGCATAAACCAAACACTTCCAGCTTTATTACCCAAGCATAAGCATCAATCTAGAAGCTTCTTCGGTACTAGTGGGGCTAAAAGTGTAGACTTAATGTCTGCCAAATGCTTGACAGCTAATTCCAAGCAAATTTAGGAGAAAAATATGTCCATTTTAAAAAAGCCCGATCTAAGCGATCCTGCTTTACGCGCTAAGTTAGCGCAAGGCATGGGTCATAACTACTACGGTGAGCCAGCATGGCCTAACGACATCCTCTTCATGTTCCCCATTGTTATTTTGGGCGCAATTGGATTGGTTGTTGGTCTAGCCGTGTTAGATCCCGCAATTGTGGGCGAACCAGCCAACCCTTTTGCTACTCCTCTAGAGATTCTTCCTGAATGGTATTTGTACCCCGTATTCCAAATATTGCGTATTGTACCTAGCAAATTACTAGGGATTGCAGCACAAACAGCAGTTCCCTTGGGCTTAATGATGATTCCTTTCATCGAAAGCGTAAACAAATTTCAGAACCCTTTCCGTCGTCCAGTAGCAACTACAGTATTCCTCTTTGGTACTGCGGTAACTATTTGGTTGGGAATCGGTGCAACCTTCCCCATTGACGAGTCTTTGACTTTAGGCTTGTTCTAAAAACAGAGGGGAAATTAAGCGATATATCGCTGGAGGCGCGGTAGTTCAGTACTTAGCTAAGGTTAAACCAGAGTTGAGTGTTGTTCGTCCGTGCCTCTTTGTTGCGAGAGAATTGTCGCAAATTTGATTTTGTTGGTATGATATATTCCAGGAAAGCGGGTAGATTGAGTTAATGCTACTTCTACCAGCATTCATAACAAGCATCATGAGAGTGGGATTGCAGCCCGCTTTTTTTGTGGTCAAAATCATACTATTGTTCCCGCTAACTCAAGGGTCAGTTGGGGCAAAATCAGAAATTGCGAACCATGACCCATCCTATCGTTCCTAAAATTTTAGAATTGGCCTCTCCTCTGGCTCAAGAACTTAGTTTAGAGTTAGTTGATGCTGTTTTCCAAACTAATAAAACACCACCTATCTTACGGATTGATGTGCGCAATCCAGAGGGCGATACGAGTTTAGAAAACTGTGAACAAATGAGCCGGATTTTAGAAGAAAAGCTCGATCTGACTGAAATTATTCCCGGTGCTTATGTTCTAGAAATATCTAGTCCAGGGATTTCCCGGACTCTAACTACAGATCGAGAATTTATCGCCTTCAAGGGTTTTGGAGTAATTGTTAAGACTTTTGCACCTTACAAAAACAAAAAACAATGGCAGGGGAGGTTACAGTATCGTGACGGTGCCACCATTCAAATCAACGATAAGGGCAAAGCGATCGCTATCCCTCGGGAGTTAGTTGCTAAAGTACAGCTCGATGATGGTTAGTCAGAGGTAAATGTAGATATTTAATTTAAATTTAATCTAGTTTGATTTAAGTTTAAATATTTCAGGCTTGGGGCACGGCGATCGCCAATTCAAATATTGATTTAATTATTAGGAGTCCTAAATGACTATAGTAAGTTTGCCTGGTTTAAGGGCAACCATTGAAGAAATTAGTCAAAGATATAATCTCCCTGGTAGCTCAGTTGAAGAAGCTTTAAGAGAAGCTTTAATTAAAGGCTACGAAAAGTTTCGTCGTTCCAAAGACCGCTATGAAGAATATGACGAAGAATATTTTGAAAATTTTAATGTCCAGCTAGATACGGAAGAAGAAGGCTTTCAAATTCTAACTACTAAAGTAATTGTTGACGTCAGTAAAGAAGAAATTGAAGACCGCGACCACCAGATTGCTCTAAGCGAAGTCCAAGAACAAGTTGAAGACCTAGAAATTCAGGTCGGGGATTCTGTGCTGGTAGATGTCACTCCCGAACAAAAAGACTTTGGGCGGATGGCGGCAATCCAAACCAAGCAGGTTCTATTGCAAAAATTACGGGATCAACAACGTAAGCTAATTCAAGCAGAGTTCCAAGACCTAGAAGACACTGTTTTACAGGCAAGAGTAGTTCGTTTTGAACGGCAGTCAGCGATTGTCGCCGTTACCAGTGGTCTGGGACAGCCAGAGGTTGAAGCAGAATTGCCCAAAAGAGAACAGCTACCCAACGATACCTACCGCTCCAATACCACCTTCAAGGTTTATCTAAAAAAAGTCAGAGATACACCCCATCGGGGACCACAGCTAATGGTTTCTCGTGCGACTGCTGGACTGGTAGTTGAATTATTTAGTAATGAAGTTCCAGAGATTGAAGAGGAAATAGTGCGCATTGTGGCTGTGGCTCGTGAGGCCCATCCTCCTTCCCGCCATGTCGGAGTGCGAACCAAAATTGCGGTTGATACCGTCGAGAGAGATGTCGATCCTGTAGGTGCCTGTATTGGTGCGAGGGGTTCGAGAATCCAAGCGGTAGTTAACGAGTTACGAGGCGAGAAAATAGACGTCATTCGTTGGTCTCCCGACCCAGCAACCTATATTTCCAACTCCCTCAGTCCGGCTCGGGTCGATCGCGTAGTTTTAGCTAACACTGAAGAGAAGCAGTCTGTAGTATTGGTGGCAGAAGACCAGTTAAGTTTAGCAATCGGTAAAGAGGGTCAAAACGTTCGCTTGGCGGCTCGACTCACCGGTTGGAAAATTGACATTAAAGATGTTAATAAATTTGATGAAGCAGCAGAAATGGCTAAGTGGGCGGCTCAAGCAGAAGCAGCTCGGGCTAGAGCGGCAGAATTAGCACAATTTGCGGCAGAGTCTGAGGAACCAAACGAGAAAATAGAGGAAACAGAAGTCGCGCCGGAGACAACTGCAGCCTCAGAAGAGCTAACTGCAGAGGATGCATTGGCGGTCGAACCTATTGAATCAACTGTAGACCCAGAACCCGAAGAAACCTCAGTTACAGAAGACGTGTTGGCAGATACAGAAGAGACAGCTGCAGAATCAGCAGCCGAGCAGGAAGAACCTACCGACTAACACTTTCCTTTTAAGCCAGCGTTGTCATTTTTTCTTTTCGGTAACGCTGGCTAGCTCTTCTCTACTTTGCGAATCAGATTTATCTAAGTAAGCCAATCTCTAGACTAAGACCAACTTGAATCAGATCAATTATCGTCAGTGTGTTAGCTGTAAAAAAATTGCCCCCAAACAAGACTTCTGGCGCATAGTGCGAGTAGGAAGGGAAGGTAAAATATATCTAGATCGAGGCATGGGGCGCTCTGCTTATTTATGTCCCAACGCAGCATGTTTGACTCGAGCTAAACGCAAAAACCGCTTGAGGGCATCCCTTAGAACCCAAGTTCCCGAGCTAATTTATCAAAAATTACAGGAGCGTTTAAGCTGATAGTATTGGAAATAAGATCTAGAATCTAAATTGCTAGATTTAAAATTAAAGATAAAATCAAAACAAAATCTACTTGTATACTATTTTTCTCTAAAATAAACTTGGAGATAAACTAGTATTAGCAGTGAGTCAAAATTTACTCTTAATGCTTTATGGTTTAGTTCAGACTAATCAGTTGCTAAATTACGCCAAAACACCGAGAAATATCCTATTCAACTTTAACCCGAGCCGATTCTCAAGATTAGCTTTTTAATCTAAATCTAGGCTCGTCAATTTAAAACACATGAACGACTACATGGATAAACAAATGGTCAAATAAAATATAAACAGTCAATCGAGGGGCTTAGTGGATGAACAACGGCAAAGAGCAGCTTGACAT